>CBDVDF010000008.1:0-13035 GCA_965372675.1 uncultured Desulfobacterales bacterium | reverse complement strand
CTTGTTTCAGCAACCCGGCCATGATCATCAACAACCCTTACCTCAAAGGTGCCGTTTACCCCTTTCCAGAGAAGAGCTTCACCTTTTTCAGCTTTACCTGCAAAGCTATCGTCAACGAACCAGTACATATCATTAACGTCCGCATCGACCACTGCGGAAAAGGGAATGGTCTCATCTTTCATCCTGTAACTTTGCAGAGCGTAGCTGATATTACTCTGCGGAGATCTGATAACCGGAGTTCTCCCTGAGGCGCTTTTATCATTAAGGCTGCATTCCTCATTATAGGGAGGAGGCGCCTTGATCGAGATCCCGGCCACATTAAAGATATGCTGGAGATCGGAAGGCCAGAACTCATAGTATTTCATTTCGGTCTTTCCCGGCTCGGCCTGACAGGCCCTCAATCCAGACTCTTTATCAATAGGGATGGCCCGGTGAATGGTCGACAGCTTTATTGGCGACACCCCCGGGATGAACCAGGCTTTTCTTGTACTGGGACAATATAGGCCGGGCAGATCGCCCGTACTGGCGCAGACCGAAATTTTTCTTATGTTCAAGAGATCTGGGTCAACTTCCTCGGTTAGTTGCCAGGCGGAATCTTCGACCAGGGCATCGAATAGCTCGAATAACAGGGGCCCGGCGGCTTTTCTTCCTACAAAGGAAGCATTCCCCTGTCCCTGGAAATTACCGACCCAGACGGCCAGCACATATGGCCCCGAGACCCCAACCGCCCAGGCATCCCTGAACGCAAAAGAGGTCCCGGTTTTCCAGGAAACTTCATTCCTCCTGCCAACCTGACCGACCAGATTTTCATTCCCGGCCGCTTGCGGCGGAGGATTATCTTTTAAGATATCGAGGATCAGGAAACAGGCTTCTGCACTCAACAACCGGGGGCCGGTTTCCGGCAATGAATCATCCTTAATTTTCTTTATCGCCTGCAGTTCACCACCATTAGCCAAAACAGCATATAGCCGAACCATTTCCTCCATGGTGACCTCGGCTCCGCCAAGAGACAAGGCCAACCCATAAAAACTCTCATCTTCAGGAAAAACAATCCCGCCCCGCGACAAAAAATCATAGAAGCCGGGATTTCTCAACTGGGCCTGGAGGTGCACCGCCGGCACATTCCTGCTACTGATCAATGCGTCCCGCGCATAGATCGGCCCCATAAAGCGCTGATCAAAATTCTCGGGGGTAAAGCCGCCAAACCGTTTTGGAGCATCCTTCAGCAGGGTCAGTGGATGAATCAAGCCCTGATCCATGGCCAAGGCATAGACAAATGGTTTGAGGGCGGAACCGGGTGAACGCTTGGCCCTGGTCCCGATGACCTGCCCTTTAATTTCCGAATCGAAAAAATCGGCGGAGCCAACTGCAGCCTCAATCTCCATGGTCTGGTAGTTAAGCAATAAAGCCACGCCATTTTTGATCCCTTCATTTTTGCGCCTTTCAACATAAGAGGCAATAATTCTCTCCATGTCGATCTGCTTTGGCAGGTCAAGGGTGGTATTGACCATGCCATTACGCAGCAACGGCAATCGGCTGTCCAGATCGTTAACAAAATGAGGGGCAAAGAAGGGGAGCTTCTCGGGGGCTCTCACCCTGAGGGGCATCTCCAGGAAAACCCGTTTGCTCTCGTCACCAGGATGTTTGCCAAGCCAGCGGTTAAAAAGGTTCTCCCTGGCCGTAAGCAACTCGGAAAACCCTTTGACGCTAGTAGGATTTCTGCGGTTGGGATTTTGCGGGATCACACTCAAGGTAAGCGCTTCGGGGAGTGTGAGGTCCGTGGCATGTTTGTTGAAATAAATAAGACTGGCCGCTTCAATGCCTTCGACATTACGGCCATAGGAGGCAAGGTTTAGATAAGCTTCCAGGATATCCGCCCGGGAATGATGGCGGCCCAACTGCAAAGCACGAACGATCTGCCGCAATTTCCCAGGGATGGTTCTGCTGTTGATGTTCCATCGCAAACGGGCAACCTGCATGGTTATTGTCGAAGCCCCAACCCGCTGGTGGCCGGTAATGTAAGTCTGCCAGCCGGCCCGAATCAAGGCAGGAAGATCGATGCCGTGGTGCTGAAAGAAGTGCTGGTCCTCATAAAGAACGGTGGCCTCCCGAAGCAGAGGCGAAATTCCCGCCAGCGACACGTAGAGCCGGTAACGCTGGTCCCGGGCCAGGGTGATGCGAAGCAATGACCCGTTGCGATCGAGATAAGCCCGGGAGTAATCCTGAAACCCCTTCAGGTCAGGCTCCGGGCAGAACAAATAGAGCCCGGCCAGCGCGATGAGCAGCGCCGAGACAATCCTGACCCCGTATTTCATCTTGAGCCGGTTACGGTAAATTCTCCCGCCTTTGAAACAGCTCGCACGCCCCGGTCATACATCGACCCGGCATAGGCCGGCGGGATGACGAATTTTCCGGCGGAGGTCAGCTTAACCTTATAGCTTAACTCCCTTACCGTCGTGTCGAAGTCACCATAAAAAACCACCCGGTCCTCCCGCACGTCAACATAGTCGGCCCGCCAGTTATAAGCCGTTCGGGGCACGGAATCACGCAACACCTCAAAGCCGCCGGGCAACAGATCAACAACGGCGACATTACTGACGCTCTTTCCATCCAGGGCGCGAATCTTCAGCCTGACGGTAAGCTCTTTTCCCTGTTCGAAGGTTGTGATCTCATCTCCATCATCGTTAAGGTATTCCCGGATAATCTCAAACCCCTCCCGAATCTCTTTAACAGGCAGTTCCCTATTAAAACCGGCCTGCGAAGCTATATAAAAGATCGCATCCAGAGCCGTAATATCAATCTTGTTGACACCGGTATCGAAACTGCTGGTCAGAAACGGTGACGGAGTGCCCTTCAGCTTCACTACACCATCATCTCCGGAGGAAGCTGTAAAATCTATCTGCTCCGCAAAATCCACTCCCAGCCGTTTACTGTAAGCCCCCAAAGCCAGAATGCTGTAGGCGGCCGAAATGGTATTATATTCACCATGAAATACCGGCTCGACAAATCGCAACAGATCTTCGCCAGCCAACTTGTCTGTTAATGACCCAAAATGATTTGCCAGCAGATAGATATACTGGGCATCCCGGCTCAGGATCGAATGGAAATCCCCGTACTGCAAATCAGTTTTAGAACCCATCCGATAATGGCTGATCAACTCTTCGGCAACATTCCTTTTCTGGAGAAGCTGATAGGTGGCCGCCATATAAACCGCCGCCAAGTCGTCTTTCCAGATTTTCCTATATGACTTATCGAGATAGGTCTGGAGATGAACCAAATAATTGGTACTGACCGTGCCAAGGCGGGTCAGCAGATAAATGGCATTGGCCCTTGCCCTGGCCTCAGCCAGATTGTGGGAGTCCCGGCCGACATATCCGTTCAGAAAGTCCTTACCCCGCTGCAGCATGTCGGTGGGAACGGAATAGCCCAGGTCTCGTGCTTCAATCAAAAAATGCATCACGTAAACGCTTGGGTATTCTGCGGCGTTACGCCCACCCGGCCAGAAGGAAAATCCGCCACCGGCAAGTTGCCTTTGCCGCAGCTTGTTGATAAGCAGGTCAAATCTATCACGCACTGCCTTACTATGCGGTTCAAAGCCGGGATGAGTCATTAATCCCACCAGGGGAAAGACCTGGCTGACTACCTGCTCCGTGCAACCATGGGGAAAATTTTCCAGATATGAGGAAAGCCCATCGACCAGCACCAGCGGACTGGCTGATGCCGCTGCCTGTTGCCTGGCTAAATCAGGGTAGAGTTTTCTCGGCATTTCCAACTCTACTTTGCCATCATCATCGAAGCCGCTGACGAAACTGGTGTAATAAGGCACCGCCGGCCGAACACTGAGGCTGGTGGTGCGCTGCCCTACCCTGCCACCCAGTTCGGCAATGAACCTGAGAGAGGCGGCACCGAGTTTTTCTTTCACCCTGACCTTAAATCTGCTTTTACCCTCATCTCCCTCTCCTATCTTCAGAGATGCCTTGCTCTCACCGATTATCTCCAGATGTTCGGATGCAACGACCTCGAGATCAACCATTGCCTCCGGGCCTGAATTTTCAACAATATTAGCGATCCCGACGGTGACCTCGAAAATATCCCCCGGGGCGGCCTGGGTCAGGACATTGGGCGAAATTACAAAGGGGCCGCGGACCAGAGTTGCCGTCTCTTTGACCCCCATGCCTTCTTCACTTACCGCCACGGCCATTATCCTTAACTTCCCGGCAAAGGAATCCGGGACTGTAAAGGAGACGACCCGCTCCGTACTATCGGCCTCAATAACGCCGGACCAGAATACGGCAGGAGCATCGACCGTTCGGGCAAATGGATTTAAATTCTTGGCCAGAGCCTTCCTGGCCCTTTCGCCACCACCACTGGCCGAGACTGCCCTTACCAGGTCGAATTCGGGCAGGATCAGATCAAGAATCTGCAAGGTCGTGACGCCCAGGGATCGTTTCCGGAGAAAATGGTCGAGGGGGGCCGGAGTTTTGTATTTTGCAACCTGCAGGATCCCCTCATCCACTGCGAAAACGACTATTCTGGCCGGCTGGGAAGTTTGATAGGTAATAGCCATTTTCTTGCCCGGTTCAACAAGGTCGGGGACCTTCAGGCTCACCTCAACCCGGCGTTTACTTCTGTCGATAGTGAAAGGCACGACCGCATAACTCAAGGGACTGGTAAAGATTTCCCTGGAATCGGTGCTTCTGATGAAAGCCACATTAAGGTATGCATTTCCCTCTAAATCGGCCGGTACCCGAATTGTCTGCATGGTGCCAGTGGTGGTGGTTGAAAACCATTTATGGGTATGAACCTTGTCGCTTTCGATGGTTATAAGACCGGAACCGGTATAGGGAGCGGTAATATTCATCTCGATGATTTCGCCGGCCCTATAATCTTTTTTGTTCAACTTGAGCTTCAACTCGGCATTCTTTTCCAGCTCCCCGGTCAGATTGCCGTGGCCGACAACGGTAAATTTGATTCTGCTGAGACGCAGGCCCGATTCACCATAAATTTCCAGCGCAAAATCACCTTGCATGGCAGACGGCAGAATGTATTTGGTTCCATCCTCCGCAATATCAATACTGCCGGTCTCGATTTCCTTTTCTTTGCTTATTGTCTGATATTTGAAAGTGCCATTTCTCTGTTTGACTAGGGTAGATACACGTTGAATTTCAACCAATCTGGTAGAAAGCGCCTCTTTTGCCAAACGCTTCAGCAGGGGATCGACAACAATCAATTCAATCGTTCGCTCCTTACCCTTATTGATATAGCCCAGCCGGCCATCACTCTTGTAGCCCACCAGATATGAAAGGGGGGACAACAGAACACTGTTGCGGGCGAACACACTTCTTCCACCGTCCGGTTCGAACCCTTCGGCGCTGAATTTCAGTACGTAGGTCCCTTTGTCAAACCGGTCCAGGGCTATGTCGAAAGATGCCAGCCCGTTTTCATCGGTCTTGGTGTCTTCAAGTGTTTCATTGAGAGACAAGGACTTGTCTTTCCGGTTACTGAAAGGGTCGTGAAAAACATACTCTTTATACTCCTTAAATTTAAAGCCGGTCGGGCCCACACTTATCTGCCCAGAGACTTTCCGATTCTGGGCCGGAGTTCCGAACAGGTTCTCAAGTTTGATCGCAGCCTGGATCATCTCGCCGGTAAACCAGCCCTTTTTTTCAGCCCCGACCAAACGACTCTCCATCTTGAGGGTGTCCGGCTGAAATTCTTCTACCCGAAAAGCCGTGTTCCCTATCATTTCCCCACGACGGCCATCTTTCCGGACAAGATAGACGTATAGTTTATAGGCTCCGGTTTCCGAAGTCGGATCGGTAGCGAAGGAGAAATCAATAAATCCTTTTTCGGGGAGCTTTAACTTTTTGACCTTTGCCGCATTATTACGCGGTCCCTTGACGACCAACTCCAGAGGAATACCGTCGACATTAGAAAGGTCCTCCCGTTTGATGATCACCCCGGCCCTGACCTCTTCACCGGGGCGATATATCCCCCTGTCCGTGAAAGCATAGGCCGCCAGCCTGTTTGCGCTGATACCGTTAGCGCTGATGCCACCCACATCAAAACTGGAGTAGTTGATCTGCCGGGACGAACGGTTAAAGGGGATAAAAGAAATATCACGACTGGTCTTCACCACATAAACGCTAGGCTCTTTCTCGCGATGGAAATCACTGGTACTGGCAAAACGGACATGACCGTCTTTTTTGGTTACTGCGGTGTACAGAGGCAAACCATTCAGGCCGAGAAGTTCGACCTTGGCGTTATTAACCGGTTTGCCGGTTTTCATCGACTGGACAAAAACATCACGGGACTTATCAGAATTGTTTTTAATCAACAAGCCCAGATCGGTAATGAGGATCAACCTCTTATCGGTTTTCCCGTAAACCTCCCGATCTTTATCCTTGTCCCACCCCTTAACCTCCATAAAGAACAAGCCGAACGCTCTGGAAGAGTTGCTAAGATAGCGGGACAGATCCACCGAGGAGTAATTGGCCTCTTTGGGATGAGTCGGTTTTAGAGTGATTATTTCTTCGTGGAACTCAACAAGGTTATTCTTGCCAAAGGCATAGTTCCTAAAATGCGGATCATTGATGTCCCCTCTGGTCTGACTCACCAGATGAGAAATCTGACCGGGCAAAACTTTTCCTACCGACACTTTGAGATGTTTATGTCCTCGGGCCAGCAGGCTTAATTTATGGGCGCCGGAATTGGTCAGGATCGAACCTTCACCCACCATCCTGACCTCTTTTGGATATTTGGGGACTGCAAAAACATTATCGTAAATAGATGCTTTGACAAAATTATTAACCGACCTGAGCCCCTCATCTATCCGGACATATATATAACGACCCTCAGGCACATCGTAGCGGAAGCTGTAAGCTTTTGAGCCATCATGTTCATTGGGGATCAAAGTCATGTCCACTTTATCGGAATCAGCCAAGACCCCCAAGGTCACCTCACGGGGACTGCCCCAGTATTGGGAGTTACGCTTGGAATTACGTACAGGCAACAGGAAAACCGTTAGCTTGGACAACAACTCCTTCTCTGAGATGAAATCGGTAAAACCGAGCATCAACAGTTGTTCCGGTTCCTGCTTTTCGTTAGGAACAATTCTAGTATTGGCCATGCTTATTTTAAGAAAACTGAAAATACTGGGAATCAATACCTGCTTCTCCAACTCCCGGACCGAACCTTTACCGCCAATGGCCGACATCACCCCATCATCTATCTCCAGCCTCATATAGTTGGATTCCTGGGGCAGCTGAATGGGAACGGAGTGGACATAAGCCTCCCGCTGATTTTTATCGAAGTCGACGGTGTAGTCATATTTCCGGGCCATTACGTTTATCGTTGAGCCAGATGGCCGCATGGTCATTGACAGCTTGGCAAGAAGACTGTCTTTATCAACCGGATGGCTGAAGGTCAGAGTCGTAACAATCTTCCTTACTGTCGGGGTCTGCGGATCCTGATAAAACGCCAACTCATCGATAACAACCTTGAAGGGCTGGGTGGTAAAAGAATAAGAGTTGTCTTTCAGACGGGTTTCTTCCGCAAATATAGATTCGGCAAGATAGATCTTGTACTCAACACCGGCTGGCCAGTCCCTTTGCGGTTTAAAAACCAGACGCCGATCACCTTGCCATCGCCATTCCCCCGGGATGGAAGGGCTCATCTTAATGCCCTGTTTTACAACCTTGCCGATCAAATCGATCCGGGCCACCGAAGGCTGCCCTTCAGGTCGACGCTGGCCGCTTTTCAAACTTCCATAATCGTAGTTGAATTCAAGCAGCAAGTTATCTGGAACCGGATTTTCGACATTTGGAGTCAAGTCAGGAACATTAACAATTGCATCAACCAGGATAGGTTTCGGCAGGCCCCTGTAGTATTGATAACCGATAAAAGAGACAACGAGCAGAGCCAAACCGATCCAGAATTCTTTGGGCCTCTTTTTCCTGGTTTCACTTATGGCGCTCAGCCAGACTGGCGGCGTCCAGGAAAATCGTCCGATGAAAAAGCCAACAACAAGCCCCGGGAATCCCAGAATTTTTTTCAGCATAATCCCATTCCGATATGTTTTATTTTTGGATAAGAAAGTAGCCCCTTTCAAGTCAGGCTACAATAACGACCAGACCAATTCAAGAAAATTGACCCGCCATCATCGGCACAGGCTTTCAAACCTTTTGCAAGTCAGGCAGGCAAGGTAGGGTTTTCACGTATTTTGCTACATCGTAGTGTTTCTGTTTGATGGAGCAGCTGACTTTCAGGTATAATGAGTCATAATCTAAAAACTCTTTGAAAAGGGCAAACCGGGAGCAATCCCGGGACGCAAAGCTATGGGCCCCAAGCGGGTCGCCAGGCAGCCGAACAGAGCATCCTTTTATTGATGGTGCCTTAAAAGCCTGTCCCCTTTTCAGGAGACAGGCTTTTTTTTAATTTTTACAGGAGTCCCGATGACCGACAGAATAAACACAAGAATCCTCCTCTATGTGCTCTTCGCAGTAGCATTAGTCTGGGAAACTTTTAACTTCGGTTGGATCGCCCATGTGTTTGTCCATCCGGAATTGCATCCCCACCCTCTAGAGGACCACCAGTTTGTGGTCGGTTCGACGACTATGCTGATGGTTGTTTTGCTGCTCTTTTCGCTGATAATGTACAACCGGAAGTTGTCGGGAGCGGCCAACAGGAATGAAAAACCATTCTCTGACCTGATCTACGAAAACGCCTGCTTCAAGGCGATCAGCAGTAATTCTGATGATATGATCAACCTTAACGATCTGGATGGCAATATTCTCTATACCAATGAAGCATCGGAGAGATTGCTGGGCTATAAGCCGAAGGAACTGGTTGGCAGGTCTGCCCATGAAATAATCCATCCCGATGACAGGGAGTCTATCGCTGAAGATATGGGCGATCTTGCCAGCGGCAAAACATTATCATCCTCACGAGAGATCCGCTTGCTTCGGAAAGACGGCGCTTTCGCTCCGGCCCTGGTCAAGGGCTTTTCGATAGATATAGGCGGCGATCTTTATCTCGGTGCAGTGCTGAGGGATCTTTCTCAGGAAAAAGAGTCTCAATCTCTCGTCGATATCAACAGGGACTTTGAGCAAAGCATCGACGCGATCCCTGACTTTATATCAATACACGATAACGATTTCAGGATAATCAAGATCAACAAAGCTCTGGCTGAATATCTGGGAGAAACCCCAGACAAAATTTGCGGGAAATACTGTTACGAAATCTTTCATAATTCAGCCAAACCGCCTGAAAACTGCCCACATAAACATGTCCTGGCCCATGAAGAGGCCTCCGTTGAAGAGATAATTGACACTGAACCAGGAGCAGCATTAAGAATTACCTGCACACCTTTACATGGCCAGGATGGGAAGCTGAAAGGATCAATCCATCATGCCAGACCCCTCCCTGATAATGAGGATGGAGATCAACCTGACCAGGAGGGGATCAGAATATTTCAGGAGTTAATTTTAGACCTGAAAAGTAAAGATTTCATCATGATGATGTGTGCAGGCTGCAGTAAATACCGGGATGAAAATGATGAATGGCAAAAAATAGCCGCTTTCTTCCTGGAAAAAACTTCTATTAAGCTCAGTCATGGAATATGTCCTGATTGTACCAAAAGGCTATATCCGGATTTTATAGAAGATCCCGAAAGTTAACAAAGAGATCAGAACAGCGATAGCCCCGGACCGGTGGTCAGGAGTTCCCTGAGCCGGTCCGCCGTCTGGACCCCGGAGGCAAGGAGTCGGCCATCCGAGACAAATGAAGGAACTGCTCTGACCCCCAGCCTTTGCGCTTCTTCTTCGTCCCCCACTACTTCTCCAGTAAACTGATGGTTGTCGAGGGCATGGCCCAGGTTTTCAGGGTCGATATCCATATCAACTGCCAGTTTCACCAGAACCTTTGGGTCCCCGATATCAAGTCCGGACTCGAAAAAGGCTCGGAAGAGCGCCAGGTTGTATTCGGCAAGACGATCATGGCTCTCGGCCCACTTGGCAGCCTCATGGGCCAGTCGGGAACGGGGCTGGATCGACGGCATTTTCAGGGGCAGGTTCATTTTCGCGGCCAGCGGCAAGACATGGTCCCGCCAGACATTGGTCAGGTATTCACCGTGGGGATCGAGCAACTCCACCGGTTCCGGGCGCAGTTCAAATGCCCGCCAGCGGATGATCAGATCTTTTTCTGACTCTTGCAATTCTACAAGGGCCGGCTCCGCCAGCCAGCAGAAAGGTCAGAGATAATCAGAAAAAATATCGAGGATTTTCATGGTTTCAACCTCTGATAAAAGGGATATTCAAGATGTCTTTTTCTCTTTAAAATCTTTCATCACCTCTACATAACAATCCGGACAGATCCCGTGGCTGAAGTCTGTATCGGTGTGCTGAGATATGTACTGTTCAATTTCTATCCAGTCCCCCTTTCCAGCCGGGCCACTTTCATCATCCCTTATTTTTTTACAGTAAGAGCATATTGCCAGAAAGCTCTCGAGAATTTTGACCCGTTCTTTTTCCCTGAGCAGGGAGTCAACCAGAAAAAGACCAACCGTGCCAGTGGCCAAACCAAGCAAACCAAAGAAAAAAGCCATTGGCAGATGTTGGACTTTGAATACATCTGTTAAGTCATGCATTACAACTTTCGAGGCTGGGCTTGTCAGACCCTGGATGAACATGGAAAATGGATGGAGAAGAATAAAGCCTAATAAGAAACTAACCAGGCCTGCGACAACATATCGACTAGCCCCAACTATTTGCATCACTCTACCTCAAATTGAAGTGTCTTGAAAATTTCCAGAAACTCCGGGTCAAAATGAATCCCGGCTTTATTTACCAGCATATAATTTCCTTGCCAATTCTGACTACCAAACCAAAAAGCGGCCTTTGCTTATAATCTGATCTTATCAAACTTCGTTTAGCAGCGAGTTTATAAAAAGTTAATATTTTGAAAAAGTCGCCTTTCCAACCCTGAAGGTTTTGAAGAATATTCTTTAACGTCGCCTTGATCTTTAACTAATTATCTGCACCTCCAGTGACGATCGTCAACGTATCGCCACCAGCAGTTCAAAACCATAACCTGCTGATATAAAAGACATATCAGGCAAGATTCGCACTAAATATTATGTTTGGCACGCAAATCGCATTTGTCATAATTACAAATTGGATGGCCATAAATTAAAAAGCAAACAACAGTCAAACATAAACTTTAGTGAGGTAAAACAATGAAGAAACTTTTAGTAGCAGTGGCAGTAATCGGCTTGTTGGGATTTGCCGGTACCCAGATGGCTTCAGCGTTCGGTGGTTATGGGCAAGGCGGCGGTTACGGGTATTGTGGGCAGAATTACGATGGTGATGACAGCAAAGACAACGCAGTCTGGGAAGAATTCCGGACCGAGACCAACGATATTCGGCGGAGTATCGTCGTCAAGAGAAGTGAACTCAGGGCACTGCAGAATCAGGACAATCCGGATGCAAAAAGAGTAGCACAACTCACCGGTGAAGTTTTTGATCTGCAAAACGATCTGGACAAAAAAGCAGCCGACAAAGGCATTACCGGCCGTTCAAACTATGGCCATGGCCCTGGCAGAATGTGGGGCAATGGCTACCGAAATGGCGGCCGTCATATGATGGATTGGTAAAACGATCCGCATATTTTTCTCCTTCCTCCCCAAAAAAGCTGCGCCCTGCCGCAGTAGCGACAGGGCGTTGTCTTTTTTTAAGCCTACCTGCTTTGGGCCGTTGCTCAAAAACTGCCCAGCAGGCCGCCGCCGAAACCAAATTCGGAGTGCCATTTACCAGCCAGGGCAACATGCCTGCCCAGTTTATAGATGAGACCGACGGCTCCCTCCCAGCTTTCGAGACTGTCATACTCCGTCTCTCCGTGAATAGCTATCCTCGGAGTCAGCTCAAACTCCTTGGCGAAAAGAAGCCTGGATTCACCGTCACTATCCAGCCAGGCCGTCGTTTCGATATTCAAGGGCAGCAGGTAGGATAAGCCGAATATGCCGACGCTCTGATGTTCCTCAGAGCGCACCCCTTCACTCCTGCCACCAACAAAAAAAGAGGAAAACCGGTTCAGGTACCAGCCTAATTTGACAATCCCCTCCCACTCCTCTTCATCAACTTCCTGCCAACCTGCTTCCCATGACGCCTCGAGCATTATTCTGGTCTTGGAGAAGGCTAGAGATCCTTCAGTCATATTGCTTAATACTTCGGCTTCGGCTTTGAAATACCACGAATCTTTATAGAGTCCGGGCCGGACGGCCAGGACATCTTCGCCGGGCCTGAAATCCTGGTAATGGACCAGCCGGGCCATCCCCGATTTCATGTGGTAGAGCAGGTGGCAGTGGAAGAACCAGTCGCCCGGTTCATTCGTATAAAACTCGATGACCGTGGTGGACATCGGCGCGACATCGACCGTGTGTTTGAGCGGGGCATGATCACCCTGACCGTTAAGGACCCGGAAAAAATGGCCGTGCAGATGCATCGGGTGGTGCATCATGGTCCGGTTGATCATGATGAATCGGACTACTTCGCCTTCCCTGATCAGGATATGATCGGTTTCGGAGAGAGGCTTGTTGTTCAAGAGCCAGACGTAACGCTCCATATCTCCGTCCAGGGTCAGCCTGATCTCCCGGATTTCTTTACCGGCCGGCAAGGAAGTCGGGACCGGCGAGCGCAGTTCACTATATGGCGTCCAAGGACGTGCCTTGCTGCCGTCACGGGCCAGATGCCCCCTGGAACTGGCATCGGCAACCAGCAGGCCGAATCTGCGGCCGTAACTCCGGCCGGTTTTCGGTTCAGTCACTTGGCCATCGTCAGCGACAGTGGCCATATTCATCTCGGTGGAGGAAGGAATCATCGGATGCTTTTGAGCTGTCTCCTCCATTTCAGTGGCCATTTTATTGGCCATCATCATGGGGACTTCGTCCATCTCCATGGCCATTTCTACCTTGGCCACCATAGTCGTTTCATCCATCGGCATGATCATCTCTCCCGGCTTGTCTGTCATAGTCGGGGCTGA
>CBDVDF010000007.1:0-13400 GCA_965372675.1 uncultured Desulfobacterales bacterium | reverse complement strand
GAATATCACGGTCTGAATCTTAGCCATCCCCCACGAATGAGTCGGGTTGCCACCGGTCGAGAGGCCCTGGACCTGATCCGGGATAAACATTTCGACCTGGTCATTACGATGCCGCAGGTCGATAATATGGATGGTTTCACTCTGGGGCGGGCCATTAAAGAGCTCAAGCCGGAGCTGCCTGTCATTCTCCTCTCCCATAACCTCCGGGGTATTTTCCCGCTGTCGGATGATCTTGACCGCAGCGGTATTGATGGTCTCTATATCTGGGCCCATGACCCCGATCTCCTCCTGGCCCTGATCAAGAACGTCGAGGATCGCCTGAATGCCCCGGGTGATACGGCCAAGGCCATGGTTCGCGTCCTGTTGCTGGTCGAGGATTCTCCCCAAGACCTTTCATATTTCCTGCCGCTGCTCTACAAGGAGATCATGGCCCAGACCCAGGCGGTACTTGATGAAAGCCTCAATGAGGACCATCGCCTCCTGAAGATGCGGGCCAGGCCGAAGATCCTGGTGGCGGCCAATTACGAAGAAGCGCTCGATCTCTACAACGCCTATCAGCCATATCTGCATGGGGTGATCTCGGACAACCGTTTCCCGAAAGACGGGAAACTGGCAGAGGAGGCCGGGCTTGAATTCCTTAAACGGGTGCGGGCCGACAATCCGGATCTGCCCCTGCTTTTGTTGAGTGCGGAACAGGTTAACAGCAAAATTGCCGCTGATATTCCGGCCGTATTCCTCGACAAGAATGACCGGAGTCTTGCCGGAAAACTGCACGAGTTTTTTCTCGATCACCTGGGTTTTGGGGATTTTGTCTTCAAATACCCGATCGGTAGATATATAGGCCGGGCCAGAAACCTGTATGCCTTCGAAAAGCTGCTGGCCAAGATTCCCGAAGCGTCACTTCTTTTCCACGCCTCCCGCAACCACTTTTCCACCTGGATCATGGCCCGCTCGGAAATAGCGGTTGCGTCGAGAATGCGGCAGGCCAGGGTAGAGGATTTTGCCGATATCTCGGCCTTGCGGGGCTATCTTATTTCATGTGTCCGTTCGTTGCGCAGCCTGCGTCAGCAGGGAGTGGTGGTGAAATTTTCCAGGCATGATTTTGATGCCGAGGTGATGGATTTTGTCTCGATCGGTGATGGCTCGATGGGCGGCAAGGCCCTGGGCCTTGCCTTCATGTCCAAAGTCTTCAGGGAGAGCGGCGATTTTTGCCGGATCGACGGGCTTAAAGTCAGGATCCCCAGAACCTATGTGATCACCACCAGCGTCTTTGACGAATTTGTTGAGGCCAGTGACCTCAGGCGTTTTCGGGATAAGGGGGATGACTTGGAGATTGCCGCTGCTTTCCGTCAGGCCCCTTTGCCAGACTGGCTGGTCGGGGCCTTGACCAAGATACTCAAGCATGTTCGTTTTCCTCTTTCGGTCAGGTCGTCGAGTATTATGGAGGATGCCCATTTCCGGCCATTTGCCGGTCTTTATTCCACCTACATGATAGCCAATGACCACCCCGATCTTGCCGTTCGGCTCAGCCAGTTGCTTGATGCGGTCCGTCTGGTCTATGCTTCGGCATACTACGCCGGGCCGCGGGCCTTTGCCAGATCGGCCCGTCAGGTCGGCAGGGATGGCATGGGGGTGATGATCCAGGAGATGGTCGGCAGCCGACATGGAGATTACCTCTACCCGGCTGTTTCGGGGGTTGCCATGTCCCATAATTTTTATCCGGTTGGTAAAATGAAAGGGGATGAGGGGGTGGCGCAGATAGCTTTGGGCTTTGGCAAAACCGTGGTTGAAGGAGAACAGAGCCTGCGTTTTGCGCCACGTTACCCCGAGTCGCTGCCGCAGTTTTCAACGGTTGAAGATATCCTGGCCAACTCACAGCGCTATTTTTACGCCCTGCGGATGGAAAACCCGGAGGTCGGGTTGGCTCTGGAGAACTCTAATCTGGAAAGACGTGAACTTTTCGATGCGGTTGGAGAGGAGACCCTGAAGTATGTAGCCAGTACTTACCTTCCGGAAGAGGAACGGATCAGGGATGGGTTTGCTGGGACTGGTTCCCCGGTCCTGACCTTTGCCGGAATTCTTAAGTATGATATGGGTCTGCCGGTCATGCTTCGCGATCTTCTCCAAATAGGCCGGAAGGCAATGGGCTGTGCGGTTGAGATCGAATTTGCCGCTGATATTGACGGCCATGGCCACCTCAAGGAGTTATCTCTGCTACAGATAAGGCCGATGGTCGCCGGCTCCGGACAGTTAGAGATCAGGATCAGCCAGACTGAGATCGAACGGGCTTTCTGCTCTACCGACAATGCCCTTGGTCATGGCCGCTGCCAGGAGATCTCCGACATAATCTATGTCAGACCGGAGGTCTTCGATCCGGGCCATACCGGGGAAATAGCCCTGGAGATCGGCCGTCTTAACGGGCGACTTCTCGAAGAGGAGCGGCCCTATCTGTTGATCGGTCCGGGGCGCTGGGGGTCGTACGACAAGTGGCTGGGTATTCCGGTGAAATGGCAGGATATCAGCGGCGTACGGGCGATGGTGGAATTGCGGAACGATAAGCTCAAGGTGGAGCCCTCCGAAGGGACTCATTTTTTCCAGAATATTACTTCTCTGGGGATTCACTATGTGACTGTAACTGAAGGGGTTGACCGATTTGACTGGCAATGGCTGGAGCGGCAGCAGATCGTTGAAGAGACAAAATTTCTCAGGCAGGTGAGACTTCCCCGGCCGTTTATTCTCAAGGTTAACGGCCAGGAGTCAAAATGCGTGATGTACGAACAGACAGAGGCGGAGGCGAGTGATGGTTGAGATAATGGAAGTGGTCAAAAGCAAGGACCCGGCCCAGCGGGAGTTTCACCAGGCGGTTGAAGAAGTGGTCGGCTCTGTGAAGCCGGCCCTCGACCGTAACCTCAGCTACCGGAAGCAGGCGGTGCTGGAAAGAATAATTGAACCGGAAAGGGTTATCATGTTCCGGGTCCCCTGGCTTGACGACCAGGGCCAGGTCCAGGTCAACCGCGGCTTCCGGGTCGAGATGAACAGCGCTCTAGGACCCTATAAGGGCGGCCTGCGATTCCATCCCTCGGTCAACTTGGGGATAATGAAGTTCCTGGCCTTTGAGCAGGTTTTCAAGAACGCCCTGACCACCCTGGCGATGGGCGGCGGTAAAGGTGGTTCTGATTTCAATCCCAAGGGTCGCAGTGATCAGGAGGTAATGCGCTTCTGCCAGTCTTTCATGGCCGAGTTGTTCCGGCATATCGGGCCCAATACCGATATCCCGGCCGGTGATATCGGGGTCGGGGCTCGGGAGATCGGCTTCATGTTCGGGATGTATAAAAAGCTGGCCAATGAATTCACCGGTGTTCTTACCGGCAAGAGCCTGAGTTGGGGGGGCAGCTTGATCCGGCCCGAAGCGACCGGCTACGGATGTGTTTATTTTGCCGCCGAGATGCTGCTAACCAAGAGCGAAACACTTGAGGGCAAGAATTGCCTGGTCTCAGGATCAGGCAATGTGGCCCAGTTCACGGTCGAGAAGATCAATGAACTGGGTGGCAAGGTGGTGACCATGTCGGACTCTTCCGGTTATATTTTTGATGAAGAAGGGATAGATGCGGAGAAGCTTGCCTTTGTTATGGAGCTGAAGAATATGCGGCGCGGCCGGATCCAGGAGTATGTGGGCCGTTACCAGAACGCCTTCTACGCCGAAGCGAAATCGAACCGTGAGTTCAATCCTCTCTGGAACCACAAGGCTGACTGTGCTTTCCCGAGTGCGACCGAGAACGAGATAAACGGCCGGGATGCCCAGAACCTGATCGATAACGGGGTGGTCCTGGTTTGCGAAGGGGCCAATATGCCGTCAACTCCGGACGCGGTCGATATCTTTATCGACCACAAGATCCTCTACGCGCCCGGCAAGGCCGCTAATGCCGGTGGAGTGGCGGTTTCCGGCCTGGAAATGGCCCAGAACAGCATGCGGCTCAACTGGCCCCGGGAAGAGGTCGACGACCGTTTGAAGATCATCATGAAGTCTATCCACCGAACCTGTCTGGATGCGTCCAATGAGTACGGAGAAGGGGGCAACTATCTGGTCGGCGCCAATATCGCCGGCTTTGTCAAGGTGGTCAACGCCATGCTCGATCAGGGGCTGGTATAATACCCGGATAGCTCCTCCGTAAATTGCCGTCTACTGTTGTTGTCTCCCTGTCAGGCCTAAGGCTTTCTGGCGAAAAATTGACATGTTGGTCAAATACGTAATACAACATAAGTAAAGGGGGCACTCTGCGGAGTTTTCCCCTGGCAAAGTGATGGGGCAGGGAGAGCTCATGACTGCTAAAAGTTACATAGCGGCCCTGACCATTTTTCTGGTCATTTCAGGTCCGGCGTTCTCTGTTGGTGCCAGTCCGTTGGCAGAGGGTCAGCACCAGTTCTCTCTGGAAAATTACGAAGAAGCTGCTCTCCTCCTTGAAAAGTCCCGAGCTGCCAACCTGTCTGACCAGACTGTGGTCAGGATGCTGGGGCTCACCTATTTCAATATCCTTAAATATGAAAAGGCGCTCCCTTTATTAAGGCAAGCCCGGCTGACGGATCGAGATGATCTGGTGGTCCATTATGCCCTGGCCGATGTCTACCTGGGAATGCTGATGCTGGATGAGGCCGGAGAGTCTATTGGTCAGTTGGAAGAAGGCCAGGCAGATGACTGGCGCACCAGAATGTCGCGCGGTCGTCTCTGTCTGGTCGAGGGGAAGACCCAATGTGCCATAGAAGGATTAACCGATGGTGCTCGTCTGCACCCACCAATAGCCTGCCGGGCCGCCTTGGATCTGGTCGATCTTTATGTCGACAGAGGAGAGCTGAAGAGGGCAGAGGAGGTGGCCAGGGCTGCCCTCAAGGCTGCCCCCGAGGCCTTTGAGGTCGTGGAGTTGGGCAAGAAGCTCGAGCAACTCCTGGTTTCCGGTAATCAGGTTGGTGAGAAGCAGAAGGCCTATCGGCTTCATCTGGGCTATCGTCTGGAACTGGACAATTACCTGTTGGTCGATTCGGCCGCCCCGCTCCCGCAGCCCGAAGAAGATTGGCGGCATGTCTTTTCGGCTGGTCTCTCCGGTTATCGGCCTTTGGAGAACGAAAAGCACCTGTACGGTGAGATGCGGCTCTATCATAGTTCTCACAACGAGATGAGCACTTTTGACCAGGGGCAGTTTTATGGTCTTGGTGGAGTCAAGTGGGTTATGGGCAGGTACATGTTTCGCCTGCCGGTCGAATATGTCTGGTCAAGTCTTGATGACGATTATTATCACTCTTCACTCAGCCTGGTCCCGGATGTCGGCTTCAAGCTGGGAAGAACCAGTACTCTGTACGGCCTGTTCAGATACCAGGAGGACAGCTACCCGGATCAAGTAAGGGCGGCGGAGAAACGTAGCGGTCATAAGCACAGGCTCGGATTGATGTGGCGGGGGGCTTTTTCAGGGCAGCGCGGCTGGTTCAGCACTTATGTGGCCAGGATCGAGACCAGTGGGGCTGGCAATAACTGGAACTATGATGAGTTGCAGATCTCCGGCAGGCTGACATTTCAGTTCTCAAAACGCTGGGCCGGCAGCCTGACTTTAATGTATGGAGACCAGCAATTTGCCGATTTGCATGATATTTATCTGCTCTATCGTCATGACCGATACTACCAGTGGCTGCCGGAACTGACATACCGGTGGACAAAACAGTGGTCCTTGAAATTGCACGGGGTCGTGATCGATCGGGATTCTTCAATAGCCGACTATTCCTATGACCGACAAGTGGTGGGTCTGGGTATGAACTTCCATTATTAGGAGGTGGGAGATGAAGTATGCAACTGGGATATTAAAATGTTTTCTGGTCATCTTCCTGCTCGGCCAAGCCGTGCCGGGCTGGGCAACAGAGATTGGCAGGGTTTCTGGTCTGACCGGTCGGGCTGATGTTTCCCGAACGGGTGCATTACCTGAAGATCTTCGGGTTGATGATGCCGTATTGCAGGCCGATGTGCTAAGGACCAAGAGCGGTTCACGCCTGATCCTGACCATGTCTGATGGCAGCCGGTTGACGATGGCGGAGAATACCCGTCTTGAGCTCAAACATTACCGGATCGAAGGGCAACCAGCCGGTTTGTTAAAGGTGACCCGGGGGAGGTTGAGGGCCCTGGTCTCTAAAGTTTTTTCAAGTCGGAGCGAATCCTTTCAGGTTCGGACCCCGACCGCCGTTGCCGGAGTGATGGGGACCGATTTCGCCGTGATCGTCGAAGCCCTTTTTACCCGAGTGGTGGTTTTTGAAGGGATCGTCGTGGTCCGTAACATAGATCCGAGTATCCCCAAACGGGAGATACTGCGCAAGAACCAGAGTACTATAGTCTGGCTGGGAGACCCCCCGTTGCCGCCGGTGAGTCTAAAGATGCTTATCGAAGAGGTGTTGGGGATTTCTTCGCATAGTGATCAAAGGAAAAGCGATCAGTCTGCCGACGGGATGGATGAAGAAGGGTTTCCGGAAAATGGCGAGGATATAAAAGTCATCCCGCCTGATGACCCCATATTATTATATGGGGATACGCCACCGTCGGAACCGCCGCCAACTGGTCCTCCTCCGACAAACCATCCGCCACCCTGGGGTGGTCCTGATCCTCCACCGCCGGCGCCGCCAAGCGATCCGCCTCCTCCTGGCAAGCCGGATGGCCCTCCGGGGCCGCCGCCTTCACCACCGGGGCTTACCAAGAAACTGGAGTAGGGCCGGATAAACTTATGGAGAGATGATCTGGACTGGCTAAAACAAATAACGGCAAGGATCAGGGCCATTGTTCGACCGCATCGGGTCGATCCGCTCAGCCGTAAAAAAGCCTGGGATCTGGCCCGGCGTTTTGCCTTCTGTACGGCTGCGGCCAGTCTTTTTGTCTACTGGCTTCATCCAGCCCTCTTTGAACGTCTCGATGTAAGGGGACGGGACCTGGTCTTCCAGTTGCGGCAGGCCCCTGCACCGCCCAGCGAAGTGCTGGTGGTAGAGGTAGATGAGAAGAGTGTTAAATTGTTTGGCCGCTGGCCCTGGCCCCGCTCTCTGCAGGGCGAATTGATCGAGCGGATGAGGGGAATGGATCCGGCGGTTATTGCCCTGGATATCGTTTATCCGATGCTGCAGAGTCCGGAAGAGGATGGGGCCCTGGTGGAGTCGTTGCAGGGATCGGGTACCCCGGTGATCGGCGGCTATTTCTTCCGAACCGGCCAAACCGTGGAAATGGCGAAGGAGGCGGTTGATCGGATAAAGAGCGACAGGATAGCTCTGCTCCTTGAAAAGCAGGAGGCCCGTCATGATACGGTCGCCGAGTATCCTTTTATAGAAGGGAATCATCCTTTTCTGGCGCCGCATTTCAATGGCTTCGGTTTTTTTAACAGTATTCCTGATGCGGATGGCCTGATCCGGTCGGCCCCGCTGTTGCTGCGCTTTCGGGGTGATCATTATCCCTCTCTGGCCCTGAAAGCCCTGGCGATATTCCTTGGAGAAAATATTGCCATCGATATTTCCAGGGAGGGGATCGACAACCTGCGGCTTGGACAACGCTCGCTGCCGGTTAACGAATTAGGTAAACTGGCTCTTAATTTCTATAATGGTGCAGAACGGATCGCCCTGATTTCCGCCGCCGATATTCTCAAGGGCAGGGTGGAACCGCAAGTCCTGCAGGGAAAGATCGTTTTTGTCGGGGTTACCGAGCTTGGGATCGCCGATGTCAGGCCTACCCCGATAGACCACAGTTTCCCGGGGATCGCCATTCATGCCACTGTCGCTGCCAATGTCCTCCAGGGCTATTACCTGTTCCATGACAACCGGACCGTACTCCTGGAAGTGTTCCTGATGGTTGCTCTGCCCTTGGCCATGCTCTGGTTGATGTCCTTCTTCGATCGACCGCTCTATATCGCCGTGATCTTTTCCCTGACGATCGGTCTGGTCTGGCTGATCTTTTACCGGGCCGTGACCGATTACGGGATGCTGTGCAGCTTTTTTTACCCTGGCATAGCGGTTGTTTTCAGTTATACGACCTTTTCATTGTATGAGATCCTGGTCACCCAGCGCCGGGCCCGTTACATCAGGAGGGCTTTTTCTTCTTATGTGTCACCGGCCCTGGTAAGCCGGCTGATCAACGATCCGGACTCGTTGGTCGTTAAAGGTGAGCGGCGCAATATCACGGTTCTTTTTTCTGATATCAGGGGCTTCACCAGCCTTTCCGAGTCAATGGAACCGGAGCAGCTGGTCCGGTTGCTTAACCTGTTCCTGGGACCAATGACCGAAGTCCTGATGCGCGAGCATGGCACTCTGGACAAGTATATCGGTGATGCGATCATGGCCATCTATAACGCGCCTACCGAGGTCGATGATCATCCGACCCGGGCAGCAATAACTGCCATCAAGATGCAGCGCTTGTTGCACAAGCTTAATCGCAAGTTCAATAGTGAGTTTGGCAAGACCCTGAAGATCGGAGTCGGTCTCAACAGTGGTGATGCGGTCGTGGGTAATATGGGCAGTGCCAGGCGGTTCAACTATACAGCGATGGGAGACACGGTTAATCTGGCTTCCCGGTTGGAGAGCAAGACCAAATATTATGGTGTCGACATCATCGCTGCCAAGAGCACTGTGGACCGCCTGGGTCCGGAATTCGTGGTTCGGCGCCTCGACATAATAAAGGTAAAAGGCAAAAGTCGGCCGGCGGAGATATTTCAGCTTTTGGTCCATGGCAGGGACGAGCGGACCAGGGAGATGGTCAGCCGTTTCCACCGGGCCCTTGAATTATATTTCGCCGCTGATTTCAGGGCAGCATTGGCTGGCTTTGAAGGTATCCTGGCTGAGTTTCCCGATGGCAACCCGGCCAGGATCTATGTGGAGCGTAGTCGCTATCACCTGGAAAATCCACCGGCAGGAGAGTGGGACGGGGTTTTTACCGCTATCGATAAGTAGGGGCGGCATGGCCCCTGTGTTTTCGGCAGATCTATAGAGCAGATCTTGTTTGCCTGTTTAAGTCTTATAATCTTGGTGCGCTTTCCCCTTCTTTGTTATAGTGGCGAGAATATGCCCGCCAGTCAAAATGGCTCGTTCACAATTCACTTGAAACGTAGAGAAACATATCTAACTAAGTAACTGATGAAAAAATTAAAGCGCCAGCTCATTAAGAGAAAACAGGCCCGGGCCAAAAAACTCAGTCGCCAGAAAAATGTCGGGTTTACCACCGGTAGCGCAGAGTTGGATCTTGTCTTTAATAAGGCAATAGCCCTCCATCAGGCCGGACAAATGGCTGAAGCTGAAGAGCTGTATCGTCAAATTCTCCAGGAGTGTCCCGATTCAGCGGTTGTCCTGTGCAATATGGGTCTGGCGGTCTGGAGTCAGGGCAGGCCGGATGAAGCTGAAAAGGCTTTCCGGCGGAGCCTGGCAATAGCACCCGGGGTTACTCAGGTGCATAATAATCTGGGTCTGGCCTTGAAAGATCAGGGGCGTCTGGTTGAGGCAGAAACTTCTTTTAAAGATGCCCTGCGGGCAGATCCCGTTAACGCGGAAGCTCATAATAACTTAGGGTTGGTCTTAAAGGAGTTCGGCCGTCTGGAAGACTCAGGCCGGGCTTTTCAAGCGGCAATTAAAATACGGCCGGATTATTTTGAGGCCTTGAGCAATCTCGGTAGCATCAGGCTTGAACAAGAGAATCTGGCTGAGGCTGCCAAACTGTTCAAGAAGGCTATCACAATAAAGCCAGACTATGTCGAAGCCCTGTATAACCTCGGGATCTGCTACAGGGAACTCGGTCGTTACGGTGAGTCTGAGGAAAATTATCGCCAGGCTATCCGGCTGAGACCCACTTATGCCGCGGCTCATAATAATCTGGGTATTCTTCTGGCGAACCAGGGGGAGTTCCCGGAGGCTGAAGATTGTTACCGCAAGGCATTGGAGATTGATCCGGGCCATTTCAGGGCCTTGATCAATCTCGGTGAGATTTTTGAGAAAACCAACCGCTTGGCTGAGGCCGAAGATGCGGTCCGTGGGGCATTGAAGATTGATCCTGAGGCGGGGTCGGCCACCAGACTTCTGGCAACCCTGCTCCGCCGGGAAGGAAAGCATCAGGAAGCCCTGGCGCAACTTGCTGGAGTGAACATTCAGGACTGTGGACTTGAAAAAGCCGTAGAGATCCATCACGAGCTGGGGATGATCCACGAGCGGCTCGATAACCGCGATAAAGCTTTTTACCACTTTAGTGAAGCCCAGAAAATGCAGATGCTCACCGGGGAGGGCAAGCGAGCAGATAAGAACAGGTATCTTGCTGATCTCGACAGGCTGGCGGCTTGCTTTTCAAAAAAGGCGGTTGAGCAATGGCAAGGGGAAGATCACGATCAACCGGTCGAACAGCCGATCTTCATTGTTGGTTTCCCTCGTTCTGGAACTACCCTGATAGATCAACTGCTCAATAGCCACCCAGCATTCAGCGTCGCAGAAGAAACCGCGGCCCTTGACAGGGTCATCGCCAGACTTGCTGCCCGTAAAGGGGGATATCCGGCGGCTTTGTCTGATCTGTCCGGAGCCGAATTGCAGAGTCTTCGCGAGGGTTACTTAAGCGATCTTGATAAATTTATCGGCCAGGCTGATCGTGGGGCAGGAACCCGGATTGTTGACAAATATCCTCTCCATATAACTCATCTGGGCTTGATATACCGGCTCTTTCCAAAGGCCAGGGTGATCGTGGCGATCCGTCATCCATACGATGTCTGTCTCAGTAATTTCATGCAACTTTTCAAACCTAATGACGCGATGGCAAATTTCAACACCCTTGAAGATGCCGCTTGCTGTTACGAAAAGGTCATGGGACTCTGGCTGCAATACGAGAAGGTCTTGCCCCTCAATTTCCATAAGATAAGATATGAGGACCTGATCGCTAATTTTGACCAGGAAGTAAGGAGTTTGCTCGGTTTCCTTGATGTTGAATGGGATGAGCGGGTTGCAAAGTATTATGAACACGCGAGAGGGCGGGCAAAGATCTATACCCCAAGTTATCAGCAGGTAACGGAGCCGATTTATCAACGGGCGGTATATCGTTGGCAAAAATATGAATCTCACTTTGCAGGAGTCGGGGATATTTTGGCACCCTACATAAGAGAGTTTGGCTATGACGAAGTCTGAGTCTCAGGAGAGATTTGAATAGTGTAACTGTTGTATCCTCAAAAAAATAGCCACCCTCATTGTCTTTGAAGGTGGCTATTGATAATTTCGCTATCAGTATACTTCCTAACTATCGTATCTCGCTCCCTTCCTCTTGAAGGTGCTTCTTGACGTCTTCGATCACCACTTCCTTTCTATGGAAGATACCGGCAGTCAGTGTCGCTTCCACGTCTGCAGCACCCGTCAAAGACGTTTATGCTACGATCAGGCAAGGTCAAAGCGATCAAGGTTCATCACCTTGTTCCACGCCTTTACAAAGTCATGGACAAACTGTTCCTGCGAGTCTTCACATCCGTACACTTCCGCGATGGCGCGAAGACGGGAGTTTGAACCGAAGATGAGGTCGACGCGAGTCCCGGTCCACCTGAGTTTGCCTGAGGCGCGATCACTCCCCTCGAATAGATCGGCGTCATCCGAGACCGCCTTCCACGTGGTGCTCATGTCGAGCAGATTCACGAAGAAATCATTGCTGAGGGTCTCTGGCCGCTTGGTGAAGACACCGTGTTGGGACCGGTCGAAGTTGGCATTCAAGACACGCATGCCGCCAACGAGGACTGTCATCTCAGGTGCGGTCAGCGTCAAGAGTTGCGCCCGATCAACCAGCAGTTCCTCTGACGATACGCTGTATTTGGTTTTGAGGTAGTTACGGAACCCGTCTGCAGCCGGTTCGAGTACAGCGAATGACTTCTCGGCGGTTTGCTCCAGAGATGCATCCGTGCGTCCCGGAGTGAAGGGAACGGTTACCTCGTGGCCACCATTCTTCGCAGCTTGTTCGACTCCTGCGCATCCGCTCAGAACAATCAAATCGGCGAGCGAAACCATCTTCCCGCCTGACTGCGCATTGTTGAACTCCTGTTTAATTCCCTCAAGAGTTTGCAACACTGCCTCCAACTGGGCCGGCTGGTTAACTTGCCAATCCTTCTGCGGGGCGAGACGGATGCGCGCCCCATTCGCTCCACCGCGTTTGTCGGAGCCACGGAACGTGGACGCAGACGCCCAGGCGGTCGAGACCAGTTGCGAGACAGACAGGCCTGAGGCAAGGACCTTGCCCTTGAGGTCAGCGATGTCCTGCGTGTCGACCAGCTCATGGTCGACTGTGGGTACCGGGTCTTGCCAGATCAGTTCCTCCGCCGGGACCTCCGGGCCGAGATAGCGCGAGCGGGGGCCCATGTCGCGGTGAGTCAGCTTGAACCACGCCCGGGCAAAGGCGTCCGCGAACTCCTCCTGGTTCTCGTGGAACCGTTTCGAGATCGGCTTATAGATCGGATCCATCCTCAGCGAGAGGTCCGCGGTGGTCATGATGGGTGCTTGTCGTTTGGACGGATCGTGGGCGCCCGGTACAGCACTTGCTGCAGCTGGATCAGACGGGACCCACTGGTAGGCGCCGGCAGGGCTTTTTACCAGATTCCAATCATAGCCGAACAGGGTGTCGAAATAGGCCATGTCCCACTTGGTCGGGGTCGGGTTCCAGGCCCCTTCGATGCCGCTGCTGATCGTATCATCCCCCTTGCCGTTGCCGAAACTACTCTTCCAGCCTAGTCCCTGTTCTTCGATACCGGCGCCCTCGGGCTCGGGACCGACAAGGCCGGCGTCGCCGGCACCATGACATTTGCCGAAGGTATGACCGCCGGCGACCAGTGCGACTGTTTCCTCGTCGTTCATGCCCATGCGGGCGAAGGTCACTCGAACATCCTGGCCGGAGGCGACCGCGTCTGGTTCGCCATTTGGCCCTTCCGGGTTCACGTAGATCAAGCCCATCTGCACGGCGGCAAGTGGGTTGTCAAGATCCCGATCACCTGAGTATCTCTGGTCACCGAGCCAGGTGTCCTCGCTACCCCAGTAGATGTCCTCTTCCGGCTCCCAGATATCCTCACGCCCGCCACCGAAGCCGAAGGTCTTGAATCCCATCGACTCAAGCGCGCAGTTGCCGGCGAGGATCATCAGGTCGGCCCAGGAGATCTTGTTGCCGTATTTCTGCTTGATTGGCCAAAGCAATCGGCGCGCCTTGTCGAGGTTTACGTTGTCCGGCCAGCTGTTGAGAGGCGCTAAGCGTTGGTTCCCAGACCCAGCACCACCGCGTCCGTCGCCCATGCGGTAAGTGCCTGCGCTGTGCCACGCCATCCGGATAAAGAGTCCCCCATAGTGGCCGTAGTCGGCCGGCCACCAGTCCTGCGAGTCGGTCATCAGCGCATAGAGGTCCTTCTTCA
>CBDVDF010000006.1:0-14906 GCA_965372675.1 uncultured Desulfobacterales bacterium | reverse complement strand
GTGCCGGCACCGGAAGCCTGCCACGCGGTAAGGGCGGCGATCATCGAAGCCACCCAGGATCTCAACGATCCAAAGACCATCCTCTTCAACCTCTCAGGTCACGGCCTCCTCGACCTGGCCAGCTACGAGCAGTACCATGCCGGCGAACTGCACAACTACGAATACCCGGCCGAGGCTATTGCCGAAGCAACCAAGAGACTACCGAAGATCTGATCCACAAAACATACCGGCAATAAAAAGGGCTGATGGAACAAACTCCATCAGCCCTTTTTTATTAATTAAATCATCCGAGATCTAGCTTTCAGCGCTACCCGGTTTTGGCCGGGAAACCTCAATCTGTAGAGGTCGATCACCGGCAAAATGCAGCTCCCGTTGCGGAAAGGCAACTTGAATCCCGGCCTCCCTGAAGAGATGATCGATCATAAAGCGGAGATCGCTGGAGATCCTCTCAATACTGACACCCTCGGTAACAGTGACCCAGTAGTAGAGTTCGAATAGCATGGCATTATCGCCAAAATCCCCGAACCAGACATAGGGTTCTGGATTCTTATGGACTTCACCATGTTCGGCCGCCGCCTTGAGCAATGCCTCTTTGACCTCGCGGGTCGGTGAACCGTAAGCGACTCCGACCGTTACCCGGCCGCGAACGATGTTGTCGTTATGGGTCCAGTTGATGATGTTGTTCTCGAGGAAATAACTGTTGGGGACCAGAATACGGATATTGGAGTAGGTCCGGACCCTGGTGCAGCGGGCCCCGATATCTTCGATCCAGCCCAACTCGTTATCCATCATGATCAGATCGCCGACCCGGATCGGCTGCTCAGCCATGATGATAAAACAGCTGATAAAGTTATTGATCAGCTTCTGGGCCCCGAAGCCTACTCCGATGGCAATGGCGCCACCCAGAAAGGTAAAGGCGGTAAGGGGGATATTGACGGTCCGCATTACGAAGAGAACGACCAGCAGGAGGACCGCATAATGGACCAGTTTGCTGGTGATAGCCGCCGAACTGGCGTTGACCCCGAACTGGTGTTGGAGGCTGCGCTGGAGCAAACGACTCATGACTCCGGTAATAATGATCCCCAGGATCAGGATCACCAGGGCGATGATTATCTTGCTGACTGTCAGGGCCTGGTCTTCAACCACATACAGCTCCGCCTGCCACCAGCCTTTCAGCTTGGCGACCACGATCTTTACCGTTTCTCCAAAGGAATAGACCTTCAGAGCCCGATCCAGCTCGGCGACGAACAGGAGGTTCATTTGACTGGTTTGGTTCAGAGTTGTAATAAAGTTGATGGTGCTGCTCACTAGTCCAACCTGGGCTTTGCGTTGTTCGTTAAGATTGCTTTTCGCGTCCCAGGAAAGTCCTTCCTGTTGCAACTGATTTTCGAGCTTGCCGATCTGCAGCTGCAGATTGGTCTGGCGTTCCTGCTCCAGGGAGATCCTCTGTTGCTGCCTTTCGCGCAACTTTACCGCACTTTCTTTCAGGCCGGCAAGATCCTCCCAAGCTGTCTCTCCCTTGACCAGGTCATAGCGCTGTGTCCAGAGCTGTTTCATGATATTCATCTGCTGGAAACTGCTCTCGACCTGTTCAAGCTTAACCTGATAGGCCTGACGCCATTGTTCGGCCACGCTCAGATTGAGCTTAACCTTGGAGAGCTCTTTGTCGCCCAAAGCCTTCTCAACTTTTCTCTGGGCCTTGCTCTGGGCGCGAGTGGCCTGGCGCAGATCTTTCCTGACCTCCTCAACCACACCCTGCAGTTCTTTCTTCTGTTCATCAATTAGCGCCAACTGGCTTTCCAGGTCTTCGGGATCAAAATGAAGATTTGCCAGGATCCCCTCACTGATCTGCCGATAGAGATCGGACCTGAGAGTAAAGAGTTCTATTTCCTCTCTGGCATTTGCCTGGACCCACTCCTGGTAACCGACCAGGGCCTCAGCCAGCCCACACTCTCTTTCGGCCAGCTTAAGAAGCCACTGAACGACAAGAACTTCCTGATGCTTTTGACCCTTGCCCAGCTCTTCCTTTAAAGAGCGGCTCTCGGTTCTTGCCTTCTGGTAACGGTCCCTGGCATCCTGTAAAGCTTTTCCAGCTACGGATACAGCCAAACGGGCCGTTTGCCGGTTGCGCTTGCTTTCGGCCAGCTTGAGATTGAAAGAGTCATGGAACTTCAGGGAATAGGGTGGCGACTCTTCGATCTGTAATGCCTCACCTGTAGCAATCTTCTCATTGAGCGCCTCTTTCTCCTGGAGTAACGATTCATGTTTGCGGATCGCATGCAGCTGTTGGGTATAAAAGGTTTTGGTTTCCTGGAGGATCTCGGTTCTCTCCCGTAACTGCTCCAGGGTAACGCTCAACCCTTTGGCGACATCCTCCCGCTCGGCCTCTGAAAAGATCTTGATCCGCTTCTGGAGGTCGGCAAGCTTAGCCTGAATGACCTCTTCGCGAGCCCGTGGTTCAACCTTTGTTTCTCCTGTTTCCTGGGCCAGGCCGCTGGTCAACGGTACGGTCAGACAACCGAGGATCATGATCGTCAATATCATTCGTAATTTTTTGTTCATTAGCTTTCTCATTTAATTTTTCTGCGCGAGCACCCATAGCCTCGCCAGGGTTGGTCAACTAGCCTGCCATCTACTACATACTTTTGTCTGTCGATCTTGTTGTTGAACGGAGGAGGGTGTCCATTGCCAGGGAGTATAAGGATAAGGGGGTGGTAGAAAAGGCCCATTGCGGGGGTTGTGCGTAAGGAACAGCGACAACCATCTCCCGTTCAACAATCCACTGTTCGATCTTTAAGGGCACTATAGGCCATTCTTGAAAAGTTACTGTTAAGTTACTGTTAAGCCGTGTAAAGATTTGTTAATCTCCGCGACTTTCCTGACAAGTTCTATCGCCTTTAGTTTACAGCAATTTTGTTGAATTCCCGGCTAACCCGGATAAAACGACTGGTTTAAACTTCTCCGGAACATTAGGATAATTGTCAGGTTTGTTTGCCAGGTTCACAAAAATTGACGGGAGGCCATGATGCGGGCGGCTATCCACTACATCATAGCAGCGATACTCCTGACCGTATACGGAGGCCAGGTCTGTCCCTTCATCGAGACCATCCCTTTCATGGTCCTCGGGGCGATCCTTTCCTCCTGGCTGCTGTTCTTTTTCATCATCCGTCTCTCTTTTACCGGCATGGTGGTCGAAAAATCTCCACCACTCAACCAACCCAGACGACAGTTCCTCCTGGAGATCTCTATCTTTGGGACGGCCGGGCTGGCAATGGCCTTTTATAACATGACCGTCTACGGCTTCCCCCTCGACAGCGGCCTGAAACTTTTTATCGGCTGTCTGACCCTGGGTTTTTTTACCGCCACCGACCTGGCCCTGGCCCGTGATTATCAGATCGCCCGGCAACTGGGAAAGGAAATAGTGGCCGGGATCACTGCGCCCCGGTTTTTCTCCCTGACCAGAAAAATGGCCCTGATCGCCATAATCCTGGCCATCTTCACCTCCATGGTCCTGATCCTGGTCATTCTCCACGATCTGACCTGGATCAGGATGCTGCCGGCGGACGCCGACCTGTCTGCCGCTTCAAGGGGGATCATCACCGAGTTTGTCTTCGTGCTGGCCGTCCTGATCGCCTTCACCTCGACCCTGATCATCTCTTACACCCGCAACCTGAAACTGTACTTCGGCCGCCAGACCGCGACCCTCAAAGAAGTTGCCGACGGCCGGCTTGACGGCCACGTACCGGTGACCACCAACGACGAGTTCGGAGTTATCGCCAGTTACACCAACCGGATGATCGACGCCCTGCGGGAACGGACCGAGCAACTGCAGATCACCCAGGACGTGACGATCCTTTCCCTGGCCAGCCTTGCCGAGACCCGTGACAACGAGACCGGCCAGCATATTCTCCGAACCCAACAGTATGTCCGCACCCTGGCCGAAGAGCTGCAGGGGAATCCATATTTTTCTACCTTTCTCGACGAATCCTGCATTGACCTGCTCTTCAAATCAGCACCGCTGCACGACATCGGCAAGGTCGGTATCCCCGACCACATCCTCCTGAAACCGGGCCGACTGACCCCGGAAGAATTTGAGATAATGAAGGGACATGCCGCCCTGGGCCGCGATGCCTTGTTGCTGGCGGTCGAGCAGTTGGGGAAAAGCTCTTTTCTCCACTTAGCCCAGGAGATCGCCTACAGCCACCATGAGAAGTGGGACGGCTCCGGTTATCCGGAGGGGTTGAAGGGCAGGGAGATCCCCATAAGCGGCAGGTTGATGGCTCTGGCCGATGTCTACGATGCCCTGATCACCAAACGGGTATACAAAGAGGCCTTCAGCCATGAAAAAGCCGTGGAGATAATCACCGAAGGCCGGGGAAGTCATTTTGATCCCCAGATCGTCGATGCCTTTTGCCGACTCGAGGAGACCTTCAAGGAGATCGCCCGGCAACATAAAGACCGGACCTCAGACCGCTTACCAGCAGGAACAACATAACGAGGGCGTATAAAGATGGAATATCTTAATTCACAACTGACGGTTCAGATCATCCTGACCATTATGGCTTTAATTGCCTATGTGCTTGGCAGAGCAGTCGTTAATTCGGCCCTCAGCAAATACGGCAGCCAACAGAACCTCATCGAACAACGGCTCGTCTACCTGAAAAAACTCGCCGGCCTTTTGATGCTGCTGCTCCTGGCGATCTCGATCACTATTATCTGGAGTATCGACCTGCAGGGGGTGCTGATCTTTGCCTCATCACTATTCGCAATAGTCGGGGTCGGGCTCTTTGCCTCATGGTCTATCCTGAGCAACCTCACCTCAAGCGTGATCCTGATGTTCTCCTTCCCCTTTAAGATCGGGGACCGGATCAGAATAGTCGACGGAGACAACAGCGTCGAAGGCAGGATCATTGATATGACCATGTTCAGTATCCGACTCGAAGATGACAACCGCCAGATTGTCTCTTACCCAAACAACCTGGCGATGCAAAAACCGGTGGTGAAAATCAACGAGGAGAATAAATGAATTTCGACAAACCATACGAACCGGACTTCAGCCAACGTAATCCGGCCGAGAGCGTTGACCGTTCCATATGCGAACGCTGGTCGCCCCGATCCCTGAAAAAGGTCGAGATTCCGACCAAGACAATGACCACCATTATGGACGCGGCCCGCTGGGCGCCATCCTGCTTCAACGAACAGCCCTGGTTGTTCCTGACCTCGGCAAGCCGGGAAGATTTTGATCTTTATCTGGACCTGCTGGTCGAACGCAACCAGCAATGGGCCAGGAATGCCTCTGTCTTAGGATTTTTTATCACCAGAAGAAAATTTGCCGGCCGCGACAATGAGAACCGTTGGGGCAAATTCGACACCGGCGCCGCCTGGATGACGATGACCATGCAGGCCAACCATTTCGGGCTCTACACCCACGCCATGGCCGGGGTAAAATTCCCTGAGGTATATAAAGAACTGGAAATTCCTGAAGAAGAATTTGAAGTGATCTGTGGTTTTGCAATCGGGGCCCTGGATACCCCGGACCAGCTCCCCTCGGAAGATTTTATCGAAGGGGAAGTGCCTTCCGGCCGTAAACCCCTGGCCGAAGTCTGGTTACAGGGGAAATTTACCAAATAATCATTTGCTGAGCGGCACAGTAATCATCTTACCGGCCGCGTCACGATAGCGGATCTCGCCGCTTATCTCCCCTTTGTCGACCGGGCGCTCAAGGGTCATGGAAACAATCTTCTTGCCGGCATCTACCTTGCGGAACAGCCATTTGGCCTGGCCTTTGCCGGGAGAATATTTTTTTAATTCGGGGCTGGAGGCGATAACCTTGACGCCCCGGGGCAGGCTCTGGATAAGAATGATCGAAGCCGGGGCCGGACTGGTAATGGTCAACTCCACCCTGACCTCATTACCGCCAAGGTCGAGATAACGACCGGAAACCAGCTCCTCAGCCCCTGCAAGCAGCGGCCAGGCAAACATCGACATAATCAACACCAGAACAAGAGTTCCCCGGGAAACCATAGCTTTCTTCTCCTTGAATATCATCATTGCTGAACCTCATAGCGGCCGCCTTTCTCATCCCAGCGATATCCCCCGCTCGCCCAGATCTCGTCGATCAGGTCGCGGTCAATAGCCAGGCCCTGGATCTCGCTGTAGAGATCATAGACCGCCAGGACTTCTTCATCATCGATCCGGTTGTCACTATTCCGGTCGGCCCAGTGAAAATTGCTGATCCGCAGCCGCCGGTCGCCGTCAATCTCCGGAGAAAATGACAACTGGCCAGCCAGAACTTTACCCTTGAAGAGCAGCTCGAGCTCGATGTTAGCCGGGACCTCGGGACTACGGAGCAGATAGGCAAAGGTCTTGCTTTTGCCCTCCAGCCGGGAAACCCATTTGAGCATACCGCTATTCATGTCGAGAGAGGTATAATCAGGCACCGTAGAAACCACCTGACAACCAGGCGGTAACGCCTCCCGGACCAGCAGCGAAAAGGAAACCTCTTCGGAAACATCTTCGGATACTTCGACAGTGAGCAGGACCGGAAACTGCTGACCGGCCGGCACATGAGCAGGCATGGTCCGCATGGCGGTTACCGTAACGTCCGGAGCCTTTTGCTGTGAGATATATCTGACGACCTGAAGAGCCACCACCAGCAGGATGACCATTATAATGGCCGAGAGATGGCGCCTCAGGCGGGATGGTAGTTTTGGCAGGGCTGAAGCAGCTGGCTGATCGGTCGCAGGGGAGTCGCTTGCCGAGGCCTGACTTTCGAGAATATCGGCCAGTTCCACTTCAAGGGCTTCAGCCAGCTTCTCAGCATTTTCAGCTTTGACGGACGGATAGCGGCGGTTCTCCCAGCGCGAGATAGTGTCGGTGGTCACCTCGACCGCCGTTGCCACATACAACTGAGTGAGACCCTTTTTCTCGCGGATCTCTTTGGCCCGGGTCCCGTCGATCCGGACCATCGGGTTATTATTCTGATCATTATCATTCATTATATAGATCCATTGAAGTACCGGGTTAAAGGATTCCGAAATCTAATAGCTTCACCGCTCATATAGCAACCCAAAAACACCTCCGGTAAGAAAAAGCAACCGAGCCAACCTTGAGAGAAACCCCATAAACACTTGAAATCATTAAAATGTCGGGTAGACATCGCCCGATGTCGTCTTTTTTATACCCTTTTTTTGACCTACCATAAAGTCAAACGAACGAGGTCGGACTCTTTCAACAGTTAAAACAAAGGAGAACAACATGAAGAACAGAAAGATGATCATCACGGTAGCAGCTATTTGCATGGGCCTGGCCACGGGCTTTGGTTTTGCCCAGGCTGGAGACCCGATCCAGGCACCGGATAAAAGCATCACGATCAAAGGCAAAAAGCCGGTCAAATTTAAACACAACGTCCACCTTGACTTGGGAGTTACCTGCGGTCAGTGTCATCATGATGACAGCCATAATCCCCGCTCAGCTGAAACGATCGGGACCATGGCCGACAGCACCGGCTTGCAATGCGCCACCTGCCATAACAGTGATTTCGCCAACCCCAAACTGCAAAAGGCTAAAGATATTTTCCACGCCAACTGCAAGACATGCCACAAGGCCGGTTTTAACGACAAAAAAGGCCCGACCAAATGTAGCGGCTGCCACGTAAAGAAGAAAAGGGCCATTGAAGGCTGCTAACCTGAAATAGAACCAACCCCGCGGAACCACCCTCCTCCACAGGTTCCGCACTCCTTGCCAGGGCGGGTGAGGCTCCATCCCCGGAGCTTCCACCCGCCTTTTCTTTTTAGCGACAAAACATTCTGTCATATAGACGGAGACAGATAGTTCGTCTTCGCGAGGGAATGGAATGACCGCGGCGATCTCTCCAGAGGTGCTGAAACTTAGTGGTAATCAGAAATGAAAATAAGATTATAGTAGTAGGAGAATATGATCAGTAAATTTCTTGGAAAAGACCATGAGCAGAAAGAAAAAAAACATCCCCAAGATCGACGACCAGGACCTTTCCCAAGCCTTCGGGCTAAAAGAAAAAGCCCCGAGTTTCGCCGAAGAACTGGCTGGCAACCTGGCCGAGCAGGATCTGGAGCAGGTAATCAGAGAAAAATCAGCCCCGTTTGATAAACCACCGACCAGACAGGACAAGCTGAAAAGCTACCCGCCGCCGCAGGACAAACTCGACCTGCACGGCTTAACCGGTCCGGAAGCAGAGAAAAAGACCATCGATTTCATCAGGACCGCCAACACCTTGAAACAGCAGACCATCATAATCATCACCGGCAAAGGTCTCCACTCCGAAGGACCGGCCGTCCTGCCCGATATCATCGAAACCAGGTTAAAGGAACTGAAAGCAGCCGAGCTGATCTTCGATTTCCAATGGGACAAAAAAGACAAACACAAAAGCGGCGCAGTGATCGTTTATTTAAAATAGCTGAAGTTAAGTTGCGAAAAATATATCCCGAAGCTTAGATGGGAGGGGCGATAGTCACGAGTATCCGCAAGTCGGTTGTAGCCTTGACTCCGTGGGGCTCAATAATATCACAGACCAGGATTTCACCGGTTTTGGCCGGAATCTCTGCATCATCAGCGCCGAGAAAAAAACCTTCTCCTTCAATGATCTGGATCGACAACTGACCTTCCAGTTCATGGGAGTGAACCGGAAAGGTTTTACCGGCCGGGATATTGAAATTGATGATCCTGAACCAGGCCGAATCATGGATCAGGAATTTCTTCATGACCTTCTCGTCAAAAATACTGGTTTCATTAAGATCGCTTACCTTCATAACTTTTATCCTCCACTTGATTTTCTACCATTCTGCCACAGATCCCCGACTGTATCCTTGACCCAGGTCAATCTTCCCAAATTACTGTTTGCCAGAGTTCCGAGCTTCTGGCAGAATCATACTGACAAGAGGTTCTTGTCTTAAATTTTTTAAGATTGTCATCTAAAAGATAGATTGCTTCGGTCATTATCATTCCCTCGCAATGACAAGAAAATTCATGTCATTGCGAGAAGGGCTTAAGCCCGACGCGGCAATCTCTCTATAACAACTACCATTGTCCTTCAGAGAAAAAAATGGCAACCATACCCGATCTTATCACAATGACCAGAGAGTTGGTCAGGATTCCCAGCGAATCCTCGGAGCCGGTCTCCTCTTCGCAGAGTTGCCCAGAGAAGAAGGTCCTCGAATACCTGGCCTCGATCTGTCGGGCCGCCGATCTGGAATACCATACCAGCGAAGCCCTGCCGGGCCGTGAGAACCTGGTGGTCCGGCTGGCCAACCCCGGCGCTCCCCGCCTGGTGATCGTCGGCCATATGGATACGGTCAGCGGGGCAGGAATGGAGGAGCCGTTCAGCGGCGAGCTGCGGGACGGGATGATCCTGGGTCGTGGTTCCTGCGATGACAAAGGGCCGCTGGCAGTCGGTCTGGCGGCAGTGATCGCCCTGCATCGTGATCTTGGAGTTGCCCCCGCCTATGACATAACCTTTGCCGGCAGTATCGATGAAGAATGCACGATGAGCGGCGCAGAAAACCTGGCAACGGAACTACCGGACTGGGACCTCTGTATCGCCCTTGAGCCAACCGGCCTGAAGATCATCAACGCCCACAAAGGGGTTTACCGCTGCCGGATAACCACCAGGGGCAAGGCCGCCCATTCATCCCACCCCGACCAGGGGCTTAACGCCGTAACGGCCATGATGCCGATCATTAATGATATCGATGGTTTACGGGTAAAACTTGCGATGAACAAGCACCCGGAGCTGGGTCGGGCCAGCCTGGCAGTGACCAAAATCCAGGGCGGCAGTTCGGTGAACACCATCCCCGACTTCTGTGAGGCGGTGCTGGATATCAGGCTGCTGCCGGATATGCAGATCTCTGAAGTGGCCGAACAGGTCCGAAATTGCGTCGGTGACCGGGGCCGGGTCGACGAGATCTATAGCGGGGACGGGATCAGCACCAGCATGGATAATCCGCTGATCACCGCCCTGGCCGAGTCGATCAAGAGCGGCGGCGGCGACCCCGGCCCGATCACCGCCTCGTTCGCCACCGACTGCTCAAGGCTCCACCAGAAAGGCCCCTGCATCGTCTGGGGGCCGGGCAATATTCACCAGGCCCATAAGGCCACCGAATACATTACGGTCGACCAGCTTGAGCAGTCCTTTCATATCCTTAAAGATTTTCTGGCCGGATAGCGCAGATGACAGACGACAATTCACAAATTCAGGTTTTTCTTTTCGATTACGGCGGCGTCCTTGCCGAAGAGGGCTTTACCAACGGCCTGAAGGCCATCGCCGCCGCCAACGATCTGGACGGCGAGGTCTTTTTCCAGCAGGCCACCGAACTGATCTATCAATGCGGCTATGTGACCGGTAAAGGCAGCGAAAGGGAGTTCTGGCAGTTGGTCCGCCAAGAATGTGGCATTTCAGGAAGTGACGCGGAACTGACCGCTGCAATCCATTCCCGTTTCATCCTCCGCCCGGGTATGATCGCTAAAGTAAAAGCAATCAAGCAACACGGCCTGAGCACCGCCATCCTCAGTGACCAGACTGACTGGCTGGAACAGCTGGATAAGAGAGATAATTTTCTAAAAGAGTTCAACCCGGTCCTGAACAGTTTTTATCTGGGCCAGACCAAAAGAGATCCCGATACCTTCAGGGAAGCCCTGCAAATCCTGGGACTGCAGGCAGGGCAGGTAATGTTCATTGACGACAATCAGGGTCATATTGAGCGGGCCGGTGAAATGGGTCTGCAGACCCATCTCTTCACCGACGAAGCGGCGTTCAGCCTGGTTCTGGCAGAATTTGGTCTTATTGAATAAGGAGAAGATAAAATATGCAGAGCTGGCTTTTTCCAACAATTACCGGCCTGATCCTGTTCGGCTTATGGGGCTTCTTTCCCAAACTGACCGTCGCCTACCTTGACGCCAAAAGTGCCCTGGTCTACCAGACCATCGGCTCCATCCTGGTCGGGCTGATTGTCCTGTTCAGCCTGAAGATGCAACCGGCCTTTCATCCACGGGGTATGCTCTTCGCCATCCTGACCGGTATCGCCGGAGTAACCGGAACCCTTTGCTACTTTGCCGCCGCCAGCCGGGGCAGGATCTCCCTGGTGGTCAGCATCACCGCCCTCTATCCGCTGATCACCATTGTCCTGGCCGCGCTCTTTCTCAAGGAACCAGTTACCGCCAGGCAGCTGGCCGGCATGGCCTGCGCGGTGCTAGCAATCCTGCTGATGTCATCGTGAAGAAAAACCGGAGGGTATGCAGTCATGGCTGACGATAAAATAGAGTTGCTCGACTCCGACATTACCACCCTGAATGTGTATGCCATAGTCAATGCCGCCAACAACTTACTGCTGGGAGGAGGAGGGGTGGACGGCGCCATCCACCGGGTTGCCGGTCCGGAACTATTGGCCGAGTGCCGCACCCTGAAAGGCTGCGCCACCGGCGAGGCCAAAATCACCAGAGGATATGGGCTACCGGCAGAATACGTTATTCATACCGTAGGTCCGATATGGCAAAACGGTAATCGAAACGAGCCTGAACTATTGGCCTCCTGTTACAGGAACTGTTTCCGCCTGGCCGCAGAAAACAACATCGCGACCATCGCCTTTCCGGCGATCAGCACCGGCGTATACGGTTTCCCCAAAGAGCAAGCGGCAGCCATCACCATCAGGGAAAGCAGAAAAGCTCTCGCCACCAATCCGAACCTGACGAAAGTAGTGCTGGTCTGCTTCAATGAAGAAACCAGACAGGCATACGAGACAGCCCTGGAGTAAAACCTTGCCGGTAAAAGTAATTCTCCATGGTGATCTTGCCCTTTTCCTTACCAGACAACAGAGGAAAGGAGACAGCCTTGAAATTGATCTCAACCGCAGAACCTCAATTAAGGACTTCCTTGAAGCCCTGGGAATTCCCCACCCGGAAATCTACCGGCTGACGGTTAATAATCAACCGACAACCTTCGCTTATATAGTCGCAGCAGAAGACCGGATAGAAGTCCATCCTTTCCCGACTCCTGTAGACCTTGCCGAAGAAAATCTCCTCCGCGCTCCCCTGAAGCAGATATCCTTTGCGGTTGATGCCAATGTTGGCAAATTGGCACGCCTTTTAAGAATGGCCGGCTTCGATACTTTCTTTGACCCGGATCTGGATGACGAACCGCTGGCAGAAAAAGCCAGCCGCGAAGAAAGGATCCTGCTGACCAAAGACCGGGCCCTGCTGAAAAGAAAGACCGTTATTCATGGGCGACTGATCAGAAATGTCATGCCGGCCGATCAGCTGCGGGAAATAATCCTGCTCTACGGTCTCCGGAATGAAATTAAACCATTCAGCCGTTGTCTGTGCTGCAATGAAGTTCTGCAACCGGTGGCCAAGAAGGATATCATCGCCCGCCTCGAACCACTGACCAGAAAGTATTATGCTGATTTCCATATCTGTAACAATTGCGACCGGATATACTGGCCCGGCTCCCACCGCGATAAGATGCTCAATCTATTCAAAGGATTCCAGGATGACCGATAAGATCACCACTATCATTGATCAGCAGAAATGCACCGGCTGCGGACTATGTATCGAAGTGTGCACCGACCGGACCCTTAGCCTGGAAGCAGACAAAGCCGTGGTCTCGGGGAGTAAATGTCTGCAATGCGGGCATTGCGCGGCAATCTGCCCGACCGGGGCTATTGAAGTGAAAGCAATCGACCCGGAGAACCTGAAGTTCAGCAATATCGACCCGGTAAATAAGTGGCTGGAATGGGGAGATTTCGATACTGCGGAACTGGTCAGGCTGATGGCATCCCGCCGCTCATGTCGAAATTATCAGAAGAAAGAAATCGACCGCAATATTCTGGAGGATCTGATCAAGATCGGCATCACTGCCCCCTCCGGGACCAATAGCCAGAAATGGACCTTTACCGTCCTCGATCGCCGTGATCAGGTCAGTGCTTTTGGCAACCGGGTCGCCCAGTTTTTCCAGAAACTGAACAAAATGGCAGAAAACCCCTTGCTGAGGTTAATGTCACGCATATTTGCTGGCAACACCCTGGGCAATTACTACCGCCGTTACTATGAAAGTGTCAAAAGAGGGCTGGTTGAATGGGAGGAGGAAGGAAGGGACCTGCTGTTTCACGGCGCAACTGCCGTCATCCTGGTGGGCAGCGAGCCCGGGGCCAGCTGCCCGGCTGAAGATGCCTTGCTGGCCACCCAGAACATTCTGCTGGGCGCCCACAGTATGGGCCTCGGCTCCTGCCTGATCGGCTTCGCGGTCTCTGCCATGCAACACGACCCGGCCATCAAGGATCTCATTGATATACCCAGGGATGAAAAAATCTACGCGGTAATCGCTCTGGGCTACCCGAACGAAAAATACCAACGGCTCACCGGCCGCCTGACTCCGGTGGTCCGCTTTCCCGAGATGCAGTAAAAACTGATTGATAAGGAAAAGGTTAAAAGTAACTAGGTGCACCCAAAGGGCATTTATACCCCTTGAGGGTAAAAGGCAAAAGTGCGGAGAGATCGCCGCGTCGCACCCCAAGGGCACTTCCTTCGGGGCGCCGGTGGCTCCTCGCGATGACATTATTAAATTCGTCTTCGGAGTCTCAGCTCACCCGTGAGGCCGGGATTTTGCCGCTGATACGAGGAAGAAACCATGAGATTATAGTTGGCTATATCTCATGGTAGATGACGAAGCAGCAGTGGCAAAAGCCCGGCCTCACGAATTCATGAGCCTGATTAGGAGCATTAATCCCAGACCTGCTACGAAAGCGAAAAAATGCTTAATGTTCTCGCCGAAATTACGATGCTTATTAACCTCCGGCACCAGATCTGAAGCGCCGATATAGATAAAATTCCCGGCCGCCAGCGGGATCAGGAACTTGACGTCGATGGAACTGGCCGCGCCATAAGCCACCAGGCCGCCGACCAGAAAGGTCACCCCGGAAAGCATATTGAAGAGCAGGGCGTCGCGTCGCTTCCAGCCGGCATGGAGCAGAACCCCGAAGTCACCCAGTTCCTGCGGCACTTCATGGGCCGCTGCCACCAGGAAGGTTATAATCCCCAGACGGATATCGATCAGAAAGGCGCCGGCCACGGCCAGCCCACCGATAAAATTATGGAGTCCGTCCCCGAACAGCACCAGGTAACCAAGGGGCTTCTTGCAGGCCGCCCCGGCATTGCGACAATGATGCCAGTGGATGATCTGCTCCATGGCGAAAAAAAGGACAAAGCCGGCCAGCAGCCAGAGAAAAAAGGCGGTAGTCGGACCGCCAAAGGCCTCGATCCCCTCGGGGATCATATGCAGGAAAGCGCCGCCGATCATGGTCCCGGCCGATAAGGCCACCAGCGGCAGCAGTACCTTCTGGAAAGTAACCTCGGTCATGAAAAAGACCACGCTACCGACCAGGGCAATGCCGCACATCACCAGCCCGCTTAAAATTATCCAGGCCAGAACACTCATAACCCTTCCTCCCCGCGATTATTTAAAGGACCGCCGCCGTGACCACCTCGATCCCCAACCGATCAACCATCCGGGCCACCCGCTCCCGCTTCTTGCTGCTCTGACAATAAAAGTCTACCAGCTTGTCGACCAGCTCAAGGGCTTCTTCGTTGCTGAGTTTTTCGGCGATAACATCACCGATCCGCGGCCGCCCACCGCTGTTGCCGCCGTATACCACGGTCCAGCCGCTTTTCTTGCCGATCAAACCGATATCGCGAACATAGCCTTCCGCACAGGTCATCGGACAACCGGAAACCCCGACCTTCATCTTGGCCGGCATCCCCAGGCCCACATAACGTTTTTCCAGCTCGATGCCCATGGCCAGTGAGTCCTGGACCCCCAGACTACAGACCTGATTGCCGGGGCAGGCCTGGACATAGTGGAGGCAGAGTTCAGTGGCCCGGCC
>CBDVDF010000005.1:0-15183 GCA_965372675.1 uncultured Desulfobacterales bacterium | reverse complement strand
AGCCGTAATATAGGTTTGGTCCTGATCGACAAAGTTGCGATTCCTTCTTCATTTATACAGAAATATTATATAGAAATAATTAGATTATGCAGAATAACTATTGTCAAGTGAAAAGGAAATTGTTGTTTCCAGATGAGACAGCTGCAAGCTGTTGCCGGGTCTGATGGCGGGAGTGTTTTTTTAATAATGTGGCTCTATATGAAACTTAGCTAATTTTTTTTCTGTTCGTTTATTCATGGATCGGAGTTTGCGCTACCTCCGGCTAAAAGCCTGCCGGAATGACGATTAAATTTTTCGGCCCGTCATCCCGGCATGTTTTCAGCCGGGATCCAGTTGTTAAGCTGAGTTTGCTTAATAGCCACATAAATTAAGGCTATTGCTCAGTTAGATCAATTTGTGCTGTTGGCTCATTAAGATCAGGTCGCCAGTTCTGATCGAGCCCATTGGTTTGCCGAGCATTTCTGCAAGGTGTTTGGCAACGACTGGGCATTTAACCATCAACATGAAGTAGATCGGTGCATCAATAGCAGAAAGGGTTTCAAAATTGCCCTGGCCCTTGCTGATGATCAGGTCTGCAGCTTCGAACTCTTTAATGAAATCTCTGCTGCAACTGTTGAGCGGAGTCCCGGGGCAGTCGGTTCCGTTGGAGATGATCCGACAGTTGAGATCAAGCCCACAGGTAATGGCGTCTTCGACCAGGGCATCGTTGAGGATCGGTTTCTCCTTGACGGCAACAGTTACTTGTTTGTCGATCAGTTCGATCAGCATTCGGTCGAAAACCAGTTCGCCGCAGTTGTCTGCCAGATAGAGGATATTCTGGGCCCGGTGCAGGTTACGCCGGAATTCCTCGAGATCGTTGATCGCCAGTGAACTGGTCAGACAATTATCGATCGAGGCCTGGAGATCAAAATCCTGGTGAGAGCCATAATCAATAATATTGCCGGCTATAGCTAGGCGGGTGGCGGTCTGCAGAGGGTCATCGGCCAGGCATATCATCTCCTCAAGGGCAGGCCGCATTTTTAAGGCAGCCCGGTTGCCCTGTTTTTTTTGATCGATAAACAGGTCGGAACAGCCGGTCATTTTAGAGATCATTCGGTAGAGTTGAACCGAGTTTTCCGGTGGGGAAATATCAAGATCAAAAGAAAGGATCAGTTCGGCAGCGGTTGCGATGACTTCCTGTTGCAAGTCGAGAGAATCGGTGGCCAGGCTAACTGTGAATTCTGCCTGCTTTTTGAAACACCTCAAGCATTCAGGGGTGGTAAGCATTGGGGGGCCTTTCGGGGAGGGGAATGATATCCCTGCAAAAGGGATAGTACGGTCCAGATTCGATATTTTGCCGGAGTCACTTTTGGGAATAATCCCTGTAAATCTTTTTAGCGCAATCGGGACAATAGCTGTGGCTGAATTCCACTTCGGAGTGATCACGAATGTATGATTCTATCTGTTCCCACTCGCCTTTCTCGGTCCGGATATTTTTGCAGGAGGCACAGATCGGCAAAAAACCACTCAGAACTTTAACCTCGGCCATGGTCTTTTCAAGTTCGTTGGTCCGTCTTTTTATTAGTTCATCGAGCTGGGTTTGATGTTCTTCCAGTTCTTTTTCGGTTGCCAGGTGGTTTCTGATCTCTTCCTCAAGCCTCTGCTGATTCTTGTTGAGGTTGTTTTCGATATTTCCCAGGTAGATGGAGAATATCAGGTAGAATAACACCACTATCCCAGTTGCTATGATGGCGAAAAAGAAGAATATCTTTTGACCGGAAAAAGTAGCAGACAATTCAGTGAGAATAAACATGTCACCAACTTCAGTGCCACCTGCTTCGATCAGTGGAACTGCAACTGCCCGATATTTACAATTGTCGCAGATCATGTCGAATGGTTCGCGGTCGTGTTGTTCGACATGTATTTTCAAGGCTTTTCCCAGGTCACTCGGGAGTTTCTTGAGACTGTTAGCGGTTATGACATGCTCCGGGAAGGTCTCCCAGTGGCCGGTCTTGGCCATGACCTTGAGACCTTCCTCCCATGAGGCTTGATCGAGAAACTGCTTTTCCAGTGCGAAGATAAGATCAACGCCTTTGAGTTTTTTCAAGCGCGGGATAAGAGTATCGATCTCTTTGCCCAGTTCGATATAGCCGACGATCCTGCCATTGATCGGCCAGGGCACGACTACCCGCAAGGTAAGGGTCCCCAAGGGGCCCAGTTCGTAGCCCCGGGATGGGATTCCGGTAAGTTTCGCCTGTTTCAGGGTATACCTTCTGATCCGGTCACTGTGGCGGCTTGGGTTGTGAACTCTCAGGAAGCAGCTGCCGTCGGGCCGATGGAAATAGAAATGGGTTATCCTGTAGCGGTTGCGGAGCCTGTTGAAGGTGTCAGTGCTCTGATGAAAAAGCAGATCTCGATCATCGGCAAGAAAAGCTGTCTTGAAAGATTCGTTGGCACGGAAGGCCTCGGCCAAACCTTCCAGGTTGTCGGCCTCGATATCCAGCATTTCGGTGAAGAGTTTCTCTGTACTGGAGAGCTTCTCATCGATCATGTCGGCAAGGTGGTCCTGGAGCAGGATGAAAACTGCCAGGAAACCGGCAATACAGATCAAGGCCAGCCCCAAGCCAACGGGCAGAAGCACCTTGAAACGCAGCCCGGATGATGAAAACAGTGTCATGACTTTTCTCTTCCCCGTGTTCAACGATTGAACTGACCCTTTAAATCCTCTAACTGTTATTATACCTCAACTGCGTATCAGGGCAAAATTAAATTTTCATGCAACTATAAAGGTTTAGAGGCGCGATGGAGATTTTTAATTGACATTCTACGGTCACCTTTCTATTTAGGAAGCTTCTTATCCGAAACAAACATTCCCGAGGATGACAAATGATCGATACATACCGCCAGCATACTGAAGAGCGTAAGGCAGAAGGGTTGCCACCGTTGGCCCTGGATGTTGATCAGGTTACTGCCCTGGTCGAACTGCTGAAATCACCCCCGGCAGGAGAGGGCGAGTTTCTGCTGGAACTCCTGACCGATCGAGTGCCGCCCGGGGTTGATGCTGCGGCCAGGGTCAAGGCCGAATTCCTTAACCGGGTAGCCTGTGGCGAAGAATCCGTTACCGGTCTTGATCGCCGCAGGGCGACTTTTCTGCTCGGCACTATGTTGGGTGGCTATAATATCCAGCCCCTGATAGCTCTGCTTGATGACGAAGAAACGGCGGAGACCGCTGCCGCCGCCCTGGCCACCACCCTTCTGGTCTATGATGCCTATAAAGAAGTGATGGCCAAAGCAGCTACCAATAAATGGGCCAGGAAAGTCGTAGATTCCTGGGTGGCGGCCGACTGGTTCACCAGCCGTGAGCCATTAGCTGAGCGGATAACCGTTACCATCTTCAAGGTTGACGGAGAAACCAATACCGATGATTTTTCTCCGGCTTCAGAAGCCTGGAGCCGTCCGGATATTCCCCTCCATGCCAAGTCGATGCTGGTCGCAAAAATACCCGATGCCCTTGCCGACATGGCAGAGCTCAAAGGGAAAGGACATCCGCTGGCTTTTGTCGGCGATGTACTGGGCACCGGTTCCTCCAGAAAGTCGGCGATCAATTCGGTTCTCTGGCATATCGGCCGGGATATTCCCTATGTACCCAACAAGCGGCAGGGTGGGGTGGTCCTCGGTGGCAAGATCGCCCCGATCTTTTTCAACACTGCTGAAGATTCCGGGGCGTTACCGATCGAATGTGACGTCACCGGCCTGAAGACCGGCGATGTGGTCCATATCCTGCCCCATGAAGGCCGGATCGTTGATGATAATGGTAATGAACTGGTCTCTTTCAATTTGCGGCCGACAACCCTGGCCGACGAAGTTCAGGCCGGCGGCCGGATCCCGCTGATCATTGGTCGGGCTCTGACCGGTAATGTCAGGGCAGCACTAGCTTTATCGGTCAGTGAGGTCTTTGTCGAGCCGGTCCAGCCAGCTGATACCGGCAAGGGCTACACTCTGGCCCAGAAGATCGTCGGCCGGGCCTGTGGTTTGCCGGGGGTTCGGCCGGGATCTTATTGTGAACCGGAGATGGCCACGGTCGGCTCCCAGGATACCACCGGACCAATGACCCGCGATGAGTTGAAGGAACTGGCTTGTCTGGAGTTCGGTTCTGATCTGGTTCTGCAGAGTTTCTGTCACACTGCCGCTTACCCCAAACCGATCGATGTCAAAATGCATCGGGAGTTGCCTCTGTTCATTGAAGAGCGGCACGGTGTGGCCCTGCGGCCCCGGGATGGTGTTTTCCATTCCTGGCTTAATCGCTTTGTCCTGCCTGATACGGTCGGTACCGGTGGGGATTCGCACACCCGCTTCCCGATCGGCATAAGTTTTCCGGCCGGATCCGGCCTGGTTGCCTTTGCTGCTTCGATGGGTTTCATGCCGCTTGATCTACCGGAATCTGTCCTGGTCCGTTTCAGCGGCGAGTTGCAGCCCGGGATCACCTTGCGGGACCTGGTCAATGCTATTCCCTATGTGGCGATTCAGAAGGGCTTGCTGACGGTCGGCAAAGAGGGCAAGAAGAACATTTTCTCGGGGCGTATCCTGGAGATCGAGGGCTTGCCGGACCTGCGGGTCGAGCAGGCCTTCGAACTTACCGATGCCACGGCCGAGCGCTCGGCTGCGGCCGGTACCGTCCGCCTCAACCAGGAGCCAGTCTGCGAATACATCCGTTCCAATGTTGCCTTGCTCAAGTGGATGATCAGGGACGGCTATGGAGATCAAGAGACCATTGTCCGGCGGATCAATGCCATGGAAGAGTGGTTGCAGGCCCCGCAGCTTCTCGAGGCCGATGCTGATGCCGATTATGCCGAGATCATTGAGATCGATCTCGGGCAGATCACCGAGCCGATCCTCGCCTGCCCCAATGATCCGGACGATGTGAAGCTCCTTTCTGAAGTCGCCGGTACCGAGGTTCAGGAGGTCTTCATCGGTTCCTGCATGACCAATATCGGCCATTACCGGGCGGCGGCCAGACTACTGGATGGCCAGGGGCAGGTGCCGGTGCGTCTGTGGATAGCGCCGCCGACCCGCATGGATGAAAAGCAGCTGGTTCAGGAAGGTATCTATAATGTTTTCGGCCAGGCCGGAGCCCGCACTGAAGTGCCGGGTTGTTCCCTCTGTATGGGTAACCAGGCCCGGGTGGCTGATGGTACTACTGTCTTTTCCACCTCGACCCGCAATTTCCCGAACCGGATGGGTGACGATACCAGCGTCTTTCTTGGTTCGGCAGAACTGGCGGCGATCACTGCCAACCTGGGCAGGTTGCCGAGCATCGATGAGTATCGTCAGGCCATAACCGCTGTTACAGCTGACCCGGAAGATATTTATCGCTATCTCAGTTTTGATCAGATGGATGATTATCGAGATTAAGGGGATAGAAGTGTCCTCTCTGAATGAGTAGCAATATTGGTAGGGACTTTCTCCGAACCTTACAAACAGTTCGAGTATTTTTGTAACGGGTAGTGGGGTGCCATTATTTTGGCTATGGTGCTGTTTTTGTTTGTGATCTCATCTCTTAATATGTAATATCTTTAAAAAACAGAGTTACTAACTCTCCGAAAAGGGCAAACTGGGAGTGATCCTGGGACGCATAGCAATGGACCCCTAGAGGGATGCCAGGCAACCGAAGAGGGATTTTGTAAGCAAATTGCCTGCCTGGCTCCTTCTGGAGACAGGGGTTTTTTTGTTCCGGGGGATACCATCGAAGGAAAGCATTATGGCTAATAATGACCCTGAAAATGTAAAAGACGATAACGCTCCTAAAAACGAAAGGGACGATAACTCCCTTGAAATAGAAGTAATTGACCATAACACTCCTGAAAATGAAGTAGATGATGGTCCCCCGGAATTACCTGGCAACCAAGAGGCTGATAGTCCTGACGAAATAGAAGTAATGGACGAGACCTCTCCTGCCGAGACTGGGGACGATAGCGCCTCTGAAAACGTTGTAATGGACGAGACCACTCCTGCCGAGACCGGGGACGATAGCGCCTCTGAAAACGTTGTAATGGACGAGACCTTTCCTGCCGAGACCGGGGACGGCAGCGTCTCTGAAAACGTTGTAATGGACGATACCACTCCTGCCGAGACAGGGGATGGTAGCGCCTCCAAAGACATTGTAATGGATGAGACCTTCCCTGCCGAGACAGAGGACGATAGCGCCTCTGAAAATGTTGTAATGGACGAGACCTCTCCTACCGAGACTGGGAATGATAACGGTCCTGAAATGGTAATGGACGAAACCTCTCCTGTCGAGACCGGCGGAGATACAGCCCCTGAGCATGAAGTAAGAGGCTATAATACTCCTGAAAACGTCAGTGACGATAACGGTACTGAAAGTGATCCGGGGGAAGAGGCTGCTCCTGAAGTTACCCTTGACGATTCGGCTGAACAACTCTACAGGCAATTCTCCGGCATTGACGATGCCGACCGGGCCGGTGACAGCGGCCCTTCGCATTCGGAACTGATGGAGCTCCTCAGCCAGGAAGAAAAAAAGCTCGATTATTTCCGTCTGCTCCTGGCCCAGGCAACCTGCCTTTTTGCTGAGATCATCACCAACAGCCGTTTTGCCAGTCTTTCTAAAGAGAATGACCAGAAGATCAAGGTGTTTCTCGATACCCTGAAAAAGCTTGTTGAGACGCCAAAATTTGATGGCACCATATCATGCCGGTTGCGTGGTCAGCAACAGCCCGAGGAGACCGGGAGTCAGCAAGAGGGGAATGGCAATGTGATCGGTGGAGCGGAGACCTATGATTACCAGTTGTCCTGTGGCAATCTGCTCCTCGATCACCAGATGGCCAGAACGGTTGAGGAGCGGGAAAAAAGCAAGGGGGAGGCGATATACAGCAAGTTGATGCAGTCGTTCAAGGGCATGAGTTTGATGAATATCTTCAATTTCAGTATTGAAGTTGGCGCCGGTGAGGATGAAGATCTTCTCAAGATTGAAAATACGCTCAAACATCTGGCCCGTTTTTACGATAATGAGAGCAATAAAGTCGATTTTTTTGTCAAGGATGAGTATGGCCAGTCTAATATTAATCTGTCCATTCTCGCCGCCACCAATAATGTTCAGGCTGCCGCGCTTCAGAATCTGGTCAACAAGATCAAAGAAATGATGTTCGGCGAGAATGCTCCTGCTGAACTGCAACGATTCACCACGGTATACGATGTTATCCTGGCCTCAAAGCGTTACAGGAAGCAGCTCCCGAAAACGGCTATCGAGGTCAACAATATGCAGGCCTTGATGAGGGGTCTGCAGAAGAACCAGCAAACTACGGTTGAGTCGATCCAGGTATCAAGGCTGGTTTTGGCGAAGTATGGCAGCAACCCGAGGATGGCTTCCGAGGTGATTTCCAGTATCAACAGTGATGGCTATAGCGAGATCGGTACCGAGGTAATGGGTAAGAGGTTGTCGTTGGCGACCGGTTTTCTCAAACTGACCGAAGAGACCGATAACAAGGATGCCCTCCAGAAGGAAGCTCTGCAGAATATTGAGGATGGTCTTGATAAAGCCCCGGAGGAGATATACGACAACCTCACTGTTAAGAACGGTGAAGTTCACTCCGTAAATGCAGAGGGCAAAAGCACCAAGTGGTCCCTGCATGAAAAATTGGCCGGGATGATAAGTTTTTTCAAGCAGAGGTCGGCCACCAAGAAAAAGGTCCTGGATATAACCAATAAGGACGTCAAATTCGATTCTGCTGATTACGAAGTTATCGCTCGTAACTTTGATGTCGGCGAACTGGAGGCATCCCATCTGGTTGAGCTGCTGCGGAACTGCTTTAATGAGAAAGGACGTTTTCTGCGCAACTTTTTTGTCAGGAATATTCCTGAGTTCGTTAAATATGACACCAAGGTCTTCGAGTTTCTCTGGCATTATCTCAGGGGACTGGCCCTTGAGGAAGACCGGGTCTCTTTTCTGAACGGTCTGCAGCTTCTCGTGCCCCAACTCAACCGACCGGAAGACGCTTTAAAAGTCCTGTTGGTCGATATTTTCACCCGCTCGGCGGTGGTCAATTTTTCTGATCGTAATGGTCTGATGCTGGCTAATATCCTGCTCCGCAAAAAGAATCGGGAAGAGAAAAGCAATATTGAATTAACCCCGGAAGAAGTTCTTCTGGTCCAGAGCAATCTGGACCACGATAAGGTCCGGATCGTCCTTGATTTCTTTGAGGAGAACAACGAACACCTGATGCGGAAGGTAAGGCATATAACCGAAGCATTATTGAAATCATCAAAACAAAAGCCGGAAGATAAAAACAAGATGGAGACCCGCTTCCTGTTGCATCTTAACCGTGAACTGGTGATCTTTCTGGCCCTGGTCGGCGGTGACAAGGCAAAGGCGATCATCAGCGGTTCTATCCGGGAGTTCGGTCAGCCCGCTTCTTCCTATTACAAAGAGATGATCGACAAGAAAAACCTTAAACATTCATTGCAGTATCTTCAGGTCGCAGTCCGGGCCTTACGGCGATTTGACGATCCGGTCTCAGCATACCTGTTTGAGGAGGTTGCCGGCCGGGAAGTGCTGTTCGTGGGTCTCTGGGAGGAGGAGCCCTCTTATGCCCCCTACGTTAAAAGGATCATGGACCGGATAATGCAAAAAGACGGCGGTTGATACTGGCTGTAAAGACAGAATTAAAAGAAAAGGTCGCTCCTGGTGGGGCGGCCTTTTTTTTTAATTTTTCAGTTTCCTTCCCCGCCAGCGCTCCTTGGCACCCTCGATCAGGTCCCACTGCACCGGCACTACGAAGATGGTCAGGAAGGTGGCGGTGCAGAGGCCGGTGACGAAGGTCATGGCCATTGTTCCCCAGACCACCGAGTACTCCGGAAAACCGATCGCCATCGGCAATAAGCCCAGGGTGGTGGTCAGAGTGGTCAGTAGAATAGGCCGCAGCCTGATGTGGGTGGCCTCGAAGATTGCTTCTCGACGGGACAGGCCACTCCGGTATCTTTTGTTGATGAATTCGATCAGGACCAGGGAATCGTTGACCACCACCCCGGTTACCCCGACGATAGCGATAAAGCTATTGACCGTGAACAGGGTACGGGACAGCATGGTCCCGAAAATGATGCCGATCAGTGAAAAGACCACGGCCAGGAGGATCGCCAGGGGATGAAGGTACGATTGGAACTGGGTGGCCAGGATCAGGTAGATGAGCAGGATAGCGATCAGGAAGGCGTAGGTCAGTGAAATAAAGGAGTTACGGGTACTGGCGAATTCACCGGCAAAATTGAGGGTGGCGCCGGGGTACTGGTCTCGGATCGAATCATAATAGGTGCTGACCCGATTGACCACCGAGGCGGATGACAGGCCGGAAGCGGTTTTCAGGTTAGCGGTCAGGGTAACGGCCCGCTGCCCCTGGAAACGGTTGAGGTAGCCGGGTTCGAGGGAGGTTTCCACCTCACAGATATCTCCCAGTCGCACCGGGCCGATGGGGTGTTCGAGGAGGATCATCGCCAGCGACTCTTCCAGTTTTTGCAGATTGGCCGGGTCAATTTTCAGTTTGATATCGACATCTTCATCACTGAGGCGGTATTTGCCGATATTGCGGCCGTTGACCACCGAGGCGGCCAGATAGGCGGCCTCGGTCTTGGTCAAGCCGTATTCGGCGGCCCGATCGGCTTTTATCCGGTAGCGGAAGATCCGGCTGGCCTGTCCCTGGTTACTCTCCAGATCGATCAGGGCCCGGCTCAGGATCTCGTCGTTTTGCAGATAGCTATTGATCTTGCCGGCCAGTTTCTCCACGGCGCTTACATTGGCCCCCAGGATTCTGATATTTACCTCTTTACCTTCCGGCGGGCCGTCTTTCTCGGGACGGATCCGCAGCGAGTAACTGGAGCCTGCCGCGGCCTCTGTCAGCTGTTGGCGGACCCAATCCAGGTGAGCGACCACGTCGTTCTCGGGATAGTCGGCAAATTTCCGCGCTCTGCTGGCCGGCAGGTTTACCGCCACGTGCCCTAGATGGTTGCCCCAGATCGGTTGATAATCATCATTAACGTAAAAACCGGCATGGGCTGCGGCCGATTTGGCCATGCCCGGGCCTCCCCCGGCAATGAGCCGGGACAGTTTTTTCAGCAAGCCGGAAGTCTCTTCGATGGTGCTACCGACCGGGCCATCAACTTCGACATAGTACAGTGAATAATCGTCCGGGAAAAATTCGATCTTGATCAGGTTGAGTTTACCGGTCAATGAACCGATAGCAATCAGCAGAGTGATCACGAAGAGGCTCAGCAGCAGGAACATCGTTGTTAAGCGCTTGGCCATCGCCAGTTTAAGTAAACGGTCAAAGATGCGGCGGCAGAAGACCATTACTACATTCTCCTGCTCCGGCAGGGAACCTTGTGGTCCTTTGCGCGGCCCGTAATCCATATAGTGGATCGGCAGGATGAACAGGCATTCTATCAGCGAGGCCAGCAGGGCGAAAGAGACCGCTTTGGGGATTATGGCAAAAAAATCACCGGTGGAGCCGGTCATGATCAACATCGGCAGAAAGGCGGCACAGGTGGTCATGGTGGCGGAAACCACCGGCAGGAAGACTTCGGCGGTTCCTTCGATAATGGCTGCCTTGATATCCTTGCCCATCTGTGCATGACGGAAGATATTTTCGACCACGACGATCGCGTCATCGACAATGATGCCGCTGACCAGGACGAAAGCGAAGAGGGATATTTCATTGATCGAGTTGCCGGTCAGGTAGAGGATCACTATGGTGACCAGGAAGGCGAAAGGGATACCGACTGTGGTCAGGGCGGCGTTGCGGAAGCCCATGAAGTACCAGATCAGGATCGATACCAGGAAAACCCCGAGCAGCAGGTTTGAACCGAGGACCCGCATTGAATCCCTGATCTTGACCGTTGAATCCTGGGTCAGGAGCATTTTTGTCTGTTCGGCTGTGAAGGCTTTTTCGTAACTTCTGATAACTTTCTTGGCGGCCTTGGCAATTGATAGGGCGTTTGCTGCAGGGGTTTTGACGACCTGCAGGATGACACAGTCATGACCGTTGACCGAGGTAAGAGTAAAGGGATCACGATGGGAGAGTCCGGCATCGGTAGCCAGGTCGCCGATCCGGACGAACGAACCGTCAGCATCTCGTCTGACAATGGTTTCGAGGACTTGTTGTCTGTTGCGGAAACGTTCGTCTACCCTGATGATGAATTCACCGCCATCGGTGGTGTAGTCGCCGGCCGGGATCGAGATATTGGCAGTCTGCAGGGCGGCGGCGGCCTGGTCGAAAGTCACTCCGAAACGGCTCAGTCGCAACGGGTCAAGCAGGACATGAAATTCTCTGGTGTATTCGCCCTGGAGACGAACTTCTTGTACCCCCTTTATCTGACGAAGCGAGGTTTTTAGTTCATCGGCCATCAGGCTCAAGGCCCGGTTGCTCCGATCACCGTAGAGACTGATGCTGAGGGTCGCCTGCCAGAAATTCACATCTATATAGGTAAAGCGGGGAGGATCTGTTTCCGGTGGCAGTTCATCGATAATGGACTGGACCTTCAGACGCATCTCGTCATAGCTGCGCTTGTAATCGGTATCGTCGATGAATTTGACCAGGACGCTTGATCGCTCCCGGTATGAGGTCGATCTGACATACTCAAGGTTCTCGAGACTTTCTATCGAGTCCTCGATCTTCCTGGTGACCAGGGCTTCGACATCCTGGGGGGAGGCGCCGGGAAAGTATGTGTCTATGTACGCCTTGCCGAAATCGATATTCGGGTAGCGTTCAACGGGGCTTTTGAGCAAAACAAAAACCCCGATCACGATCAGGACGACGAAGATCAGGTTGAAGAGAACTCTTTGAGCGAGGGTGAAGGCGACCAGTTTCTGCATGACTTTCTATTATTTCCCGAGCGTCTTGCTGCTGTCGGGTGAAAGAATAAAACGGTCTGTCGGGGAAATCTGCCCGGCCGATACCCGTAAGGTATCCGACTGAGAACCGCGGCCGAGGATGATCACCGGGACTTTTTTACCGTCAGCTCTGGTCAACCAGTACGAATCATAACTGTTGCTGACACCGGTCACCGGTACCAGCAATGAGCCGGAGGGGTCCGGCAGAGTGATCTTCAGCTCGGCCCGGATACCGCCCCGTTTTTCGTTCAGTTCCGAGGTTATGATCATCTCGAGCTTGAGCTTACGGGTTTGCGGATCGAAGCCCGGAGAAAGATGGTGGATCCTGGCTTTAACTGATAACTGGCGCTCCGGCAGCCAGAGAGTAAGTTCCTGCTGATGGCTCTTTATCCAGGCGTATTCCTCCTGGTTGACCGCGAAAGGGACGACCAGCGATCTGAAGTCGCCGACTTCGGCCAGGGGGCTGGCACCAATTACCCATTCGCCCGGCTCCGCATGTCGATCGATCACCAGCCAGCCGGGCGGAGCGGTAATGAGATGGCGGGCAAGATGCTCACGGATCTTTCTCTCTTCATTTTCAAGAGTTCGGAGGCCCAGGCCGGCCTGGGCCAGTTCCTGGACCAGGGAGTCGAGCGTTGCTTCTGCGGCGGACTGTTTCTGAAAGAGGGTCCGGAACCGTTGAGCCTCTTTTTCGAGATAGGCAATCCTGCTGGTCAGTTTGTCCTGCTCGATGCTGACCTTTTCCAGGTCAAGCTCGGCAAAAGTCGTGTCGAGGCGGGCAAAGACGCCATCCTCGCCAATTACTTCGCCAATTTTACTGTTGACGGCAACCAGACGGTCGGTCAATTGGCTGGTGAGCTTCATGCGGGCCCGGGCCCGGGTAAAACCGGTCAGGCTATTACTGAGAGTGGCCGTGGTCGGGCTGAATAGCTGGCCTTCAATGGCCGGGGTGGCGGCCGAGGCCGGTAAAACGGTGCTCAGCACCAGGAGAAGGGAAATGATCAGTTTAAATATTTGACAAGTTCTCATAGTAAATATTGCCCTGCCTGGTAATCATTATATGATATTCGCCCCAAGGGGTATAGCCATCAACTTGCCAGTATACCGGAGAGTCAGAGGATGTTCGAAAAAATTTATCGGATCTATGAAAAAGAGATCGTCGAACTGTCTTTTGTCTGCCGGGTAGGCTGTTCGACCTGTTGTACCCAGAGCGTGACCATGACCACTGCTGAGGGCGGCTCGATCATGGATTATTTGCATCGTGAGGGCAGGGCGCTTCCGGTACTGCCGGATACGGCGGGGCGCTCCCGCCCGGCCTGTACGACCAATGGCCTGGCTGCCTGCTGTCTGGCAGAGATGGAGGTGCCCCCCGAAATAGATGAAGCGTGGGTTTATGAGCCCTGTATGTTCCTGGCCGATGATCGCTGTACTATATATCCAGTCAGGCCCTTTGCTTGCCGGAGTTTTGCCTCGCTCAGTAACTGCGCTGAATCCGGGGTCGCTGAAGCTCCTGACTGGTTTATCACCCTTAACATCGTGGTCAGCCAATTGGTCGAGCATCTTGATCGGGGTGGTCGCTGGGGGAATATGATCGATGTCCTGCGCTATCTGGAGTCAGGTGAGACCGGAGTGGGCAAGGAAATACTTCTGGCCAGCCAACCGGTGCCCGGCCTGCTGGTCATGAGGGAAGAGTTGCCGGTTGTCGACCGGTTCCTGGCCAGACTGGCAGATGCTACCCGGGGTGATGATGTTTTGCAGAAGCTTGTTCTGGCGATCCGGGCGACTCTGCCGACAAGGGAAGGGCCATAACAGAACAGGGGCAATAACCAGCCCCTGTTCCACTGTTGCCGGGATTTAGTTATTTGGCAAGTTTGGGGTTAAGGATCAGGAATTCCAGGTCGACTTCGAGCGCAACTTTATTACCTATGCTCAATCCGCAGTTGATCAGGGTGGTATTGTAGGTCAGACCGTAGTCTGTACGATCGATGGTCGTAGTCAGCCTTGCCCCCTTCCGCAGGTTACCCCAGGGATCTGTCATGGTCGCAGTCGGACCGGTAAGTTTCAGGCTCACTTCTTTGCTTATTCCCCTGATAGTCAAATCACCGATCACTGTGGTTGGCCCGTTTTCGCCCAGCCGAATCTCTTTTGCCACAAAAGTTATGGCGGGGTATCTGGCCACCTCGAAGAAATCCTTGCTGCGCAGGTGGTCATCTCGTTTGACGACTCCTGTATCAACACTTGCGGCCCCTATAGTGATCTTTAGGCCGGTTAAGTTGCCGGTTTCATTATCAAATGTACCAGTGCCGGTCAAGTTGGCAAAATGGCCGCGGACCAGGGCAATGGTCATGTGCTGAATAGAGAAATGGGCGGCTGAATGGTCAATATCGATCTGCCAATCGCCCCCGTAAGCGTTACCAGCGGGGATTAACAGCAGCGCGACAACAAGTAGTTTGAGAAGGTTGTTTTTCATGGCTACCCTCCGATCATTTATTATTTTTCGAATAGTTTATTATATGCTCCGTAACCCTCGGCGTCGAGCTTTTCGACCGGCACGAAGCGCAGGGCTGCTGAATTTATACAATAGCGGAGTCCGGTCGGTGCGGGGCCGTCCTGGAAAAGGTGGCCCAGATGCGAATCTCCCTGCCGGCTGCGGACTTCGGTCCTGACCGAGAAGAATTTACGGTCCTCTTTTTCAACAATGTTTTCCGGGCTCAGGGTGTGGCTGAAACTGGGCCAGCCGGTCCCGGAAACGTATTTATCGAGGGAACTGAAAAGAGGCTCGCCGGAGACTATATCAACATAGATCCCGGCCTTTTTGTTGTCCCAGTATTCGTTTTTGAAGGCCGGCTCGGTTCCATCTTCCTGGGTGACATGGTACTGGAGGCGGGAAAGTTTTTTCTTCAGGTCGAGCGGACTTGCTTTACCAGGGTAGGTCTTGTCCTCCCAGATCTTGTCGAGGAAACGATCCCGGCCTGAACCGCTGCGGTAGAATCGGTAACGGATGGGATTCTTGCGGTAGTAATCCTGATGATAATCTTCGGCCAGGTAGAATTTCTCGGCCGGCAGGATCGGGGTAACGAGAGGCTTGGAGAATATAGCGCTGGCCTGCAGTTCTTTTTTTGATTCTTCCGCCAGCTGCTGCTGCTCGGGGCTGTTATAAAAAATAGCGGTGCTGTATGAATGGCCGCGGTCACCGAACTGGCCGCCTCCATCGGTGGGGTCGATCTGCTGCCAGAATACTTCCAGAAGTTGCCGGTAACTTACCCTGCCGGGATCAAAGACGATCTCCACGGCCTCGATATGCCCTCCGGCTC
>CBDVDF010000004.1:0-16894 GCA_965372675.1 uncultured Desulfobacterales bacterium | reverse complement strand
ATCAATTCTTCATGAGCCGGCGCCTTATCAAGAATTTCTAACTGCAGGACCAGCTCGGTCCCTTCTATCGGCCATCTTCCCGGCCCATCCATCTGTTCCTCGAAAGACCGCTCCTGGCTCCCGGCCAGACTCTGTCGGTGGCCTGAGCGGCCGGCCGGATAGGAAAATTCAAGCGCCTCTGCCCTTTTGATCAGACGCAGTCCCTCGGACATATGCAGTTCTTTGCCATTTTCACCCCGACCGGCCAGCGCCAGGATCTTATCGATCTGCTGAAAAGACGGTTTAGCATCGAGCTGCAACAGAACCATTTCAACAACCCGCCTCTGCAACGAAAGATGGGCATCAAGAAGGGTGGCGATATCTAGCCGCAACGGCTTCCCCTCCTCATTGATTACCACCTGCCGATAGAAATCTGCCGCCAGTTCAGCCAGCAGTTCATCTTCTGCCCCCAGAACATCAGCGGTCCGCCGCAAGGTTTCGCGGATGGCCGGATTGAAATGCTTTTCAAGATAGGGCAGAAGATCGAGCCGGACCCGGTTGCGCAAAAATTCCCGCTCCTGATTCGAACTGTCTTCAAGAAAAGGAATGGCAAATTCATTTAAGTACGCGATGAGGGTTGACTTGGGAACCTTAAGAAATGGCCGGATAACCCCGCGATAGTTGCGGTAAGTCATACCGGACAAACCACTGCGGCCAGCCCCGCGGATCAACCGCAGCAGGACCTCTTCGGCCTGATCATCAGCCGTATGACCAACTGCAATAACCGCCTTGCCGCCTTCTCCGGCCATCTTCTCAAGCAGATCATAGCGCAGCTGCCGGGCTGCCGCCTCGACCGACAGCCCCTGCTGCCGGGCATATTCCCTGACCGGAGCCTGACCACTCTGAAACTCAAGCCCCAGCCGTCCAGCCGCCTCCCGGACCAGAGTAGCTTCAGCAGCCGTCTCGTCCGGTCGCAGGCCATGATCCACATAGACTGCCCGCAGACTGACCTTCAGCTCGCCAGCCAGGGCCGCAAGTACGTGCAGCAGGGCCATCGAATCCGGCCCACCCGACACGCCTACCACCACCGGATCGCCAGGTTGCAAGAGGTCAAACTCCCGGATCATCTCGAGAGTATGTTTTTCAAGAGAATGCATGATCACTTCAGACCGTTTTCCATAATCCACCGTCTAAACGATGGGCCATGGTTTTTGAGAAAACCAATGACTTTTCCATCCATTTTGGGGCATAATAGCCAAGATCAATACTTCGCAAATATAAACCATACATATAGAGAAATTAACATGAAAATCACCAAGGCGGTTATCCCGGTTGCCGGGCTCGGCACCCGTTTCCTGCCGGCCAGCAAGGCGATCCCCAAAGAGATGCTGACCATCGTTGACCGACCGACCATCCAGTACATCGTCGAGGAGGTGGTCGCCTCCGGTATTGATGAGATCATCCTGGTCACCAGCGAGGGCAAGTCCGCCATTGAGAACCACTTCGACTATAATTACGAACTTGATCACGTTCTTAAAGAGAAGCATAAAGATATCCTCTGCGAGGAGGTCTGCAATATCTCCAACCTGATCGATGTCGTTTCGGTCCGCCAGAAAAAGCCGCTGGGCCTGGGCCACGCCATCTGGACGGCCAGAAAGGTAGTTGGCGACAACCCGTTCGTGGTTCTGCTCGGCGACGATCTGGTCCTTTCCGATCCCCCCTGCACCCAGCAAATGCTGAACCTCTTCGATGAATATCAGGAATCCATTGTCGCCATCCAGCGGGTGCCACTTGATCAGACTTATCAATACGGCATTGTCGAAGGCAAAAAGATCCAAGAGCGGGTGACCAGAATCGAGAAGATGATGGAAAAACCGCCGGCCGGCTCCACCCGGTCGGACATGGCAATCATCGGCCGCTATATCCTCCAGCCGGAAATCTTTGAACTGCTGGAAAATACCAGCCCCGGCCATGGCGGCGAGATCCAGCTGACCGATGCCCTCCTTGCCCTTTCCAAGAAAAGACCGATGTACGCCTACGAATTCGAAGGGACCAGGTTCGACGCCGGCGACAAGCTTGGCTACCTGAAGGCCATAATCGCCTTTGCCATTCGCCACCCGGTCCTCGGGGAAGAGTTCCGCAAACACATCAAAGAGGTTTCTGCCGATCTTTAAGGTCCAGATTTGTCTATAGCATGAGCAGTAACGAAAAATATCTGGAAGTGGCCGTTGCTGCGCCCCTGACCAATACCCTCACCTACAAAGCCCCTGACGGCGAGCCACCCAAAGCCGGCTGCCGGGTTCTAGTGCCGCTAGGCCGCCGCCAGGTCACCGGCTATGTCCTGTCGCTCCTCAATGAAGTTCCAACGGGCTACAAGATCAAAGCGATCAGCACAGTTCTCGATCAAGAACCGTCATTCCCGCCAGCAATGATCGAACTGTTCCGCTGGACCGCCGCATATTACCAGTACCCGATCGGCGAAGTGATCAAAACCGCCCTGCCGGCCGGCCTCACCGCCGCCAGTGGCCGGCAGATCAACCTTACCGAATACGGGGCCAGGAAACTTGCCGACAGCGAAGATGATCCCGGCTGGCTCGCTACTCTTCTCGATAAAGGCAGGATCGCCCCCGGTACTACTCGGCGGATCTGGCGGAACAGCAAACAGAGAAGACTGGTCGAAAAATGGGCCGCCCAGGGACTGGTCAGCATCGAGGAAGTTATCACCAATAGCACCGCCGGACCCAAAAAGGTGGCCTGTGTCACCCTGAACTCGGCTACAGAGCTAACGGATGAGGGGCTCAAAAAATCGGAGATAAAGACTCTGGAGCTACTGCGGGAACTGACCGGCCCGGACCACAGCCCGGTGCCGCGCCCGCTTCTGGCCAAGCGTTACAGCTCCGCCCGGCAGGCCCTGATCAGTTTGCAAGAGAAGGGTTTCGTCAGCATAGAAGAAATACCGGTCTATCGGGACCCGTTCGGCGAGCCAGCCATGTTCTTTCCGGAACCGGAGCAACTGACCGTCGAACAGGAGGCAGTGCTCGCTGAACTTGAAGCACCCCTTAACAAGGGTGGCTTCGCCCCCTTTCTGCTGCACGGGATCACCGGTAGTGGCAAGACCGAGATCTACCTGCGGGCGGCCGCGACAACCCTCGACCAGGGCAAGACCATTCTGATCATGGTGCCGGAGATCGCTCTCGCCTCCCAGCTTGAAAGCCATTTTGTTTCGCGCTTCGGCGACCGGGTGGCCCTGTTGCACAGCGGTCTTTCCAAGGGCGAGCGTTTTGACCAGTGGCAAAGAGTGAATCAAGGTAAGGCAGTGATCGTTATCGGGGCCCGTTCAGCCATCTTCGCCCCCCTTGATAACCTCGGACTGATCGTCGTTGATGAAGAGCACGACGGGGCCTATAAACAGGAAGACGGTCTCCGCTACAACGGCCGGGACCTGGCTATCTTAAGGGGCACCCTGGCCGGGGCCACCGTTATCCTCGGCTCGGCCACCCCTTCGGTGGTCAGTTACAATCACGCCCTGGCCGGTAAGTATAAAATGCTGACCATGGCCAAACGGGTTGAGGAGCGGGAGTTGCCGCAGGTAGAAGTAATAAACCTCCAGGAGATCAAAACGGTTTCCGGCCGACCACCCCTCTTCTCAAAAGAACTGGTCAAGGCCCTCCGGCAGAATCTGGCCGACGGGGACCAGAGTCTGGTCTTCCTGAACCGCCGGGGCTACGCCAGCCTGATGCTGTGCCGGGATTGCGGGGAGGCCGTCCGTTGCCCTAGTTGCAATGTCTCCCTGACCATGCACAAGGGCCGGAAAAAGCTGCTCTGCCATTATTGTGGGCACGCGGTTGCAAGCGAAACTATCTGTGGTAACTGCCAATCGACCAAGCTGGTGCCGGTCGGTTTCGGCACCGAGCGGCTGGAACTGGAACTAAGCAAGCTTTTCCCCGAAGCCAGGATCGCCAGACTTGACCGGGATACCAGCACCAACCGCAAGGATTTCCTGGCCATCCTCAAGGCGGTCCATAACCGCGAGGTCGACATTCTGGTCGGCACCCAGATGATCACCAAGGGCCATCATTTTCCCCATGTCACCCTGGTCGGGGTGGTCTGGGCCGATGCCGGCCTGGGCCTGCCCGATTTCCGCTCCGGCGAACGGACCTTTCAACTATTGTCCCAGGTTACCGGCCGGGCCGGCCGTGGAGAAAAACCGGGCCGGGTCATCATCCAAGCCCTGAACCCCGAACATTATTCGATCAACACCGCCCAACTCCACGACTACCGACAACTTTACGACCGGGAGATCGAGCTACGCCGGGGCCTGAAATTCCCACCATTTGTCAGACTGATCAATATCCGCATCGAGGGGGAGAACGAGCAGCTGGTCCAGGTAAATGCCCGAAAAATCGGCGAGCGGGCCAGGCAGATGACCAGACAGCACAGCGCCGTAGATATCCTCGGCCCGGCCCCGGCCCCGCTGGCCAAATTACATGGTCGCTTTCGCTGGCAACTGCTGATCAAAAGCAGTGAGCTGAAAACCCTGCATGGCTTTACCAGCGCCCTGCTCGCCCAGCACCGGCAGACCATGCCCGCCTCAGTAAAATTGTCGCTGGACGTTGATCCTGAAAATATGCTATAAAAAGCCTTTCCCCTGCCGGACAAGCAAAAATGCCTATTTTACCTATATTCACATACCCCGACCCCATACTGCGCAAGAAAACCGCTCCGGTCACCGAATTCGGCCCGGAACTGCTGGAGTTGATCACTAACATGGCCGAGACCATGTACGACGCTCCGGGAGTAGGACTGGCCGCGCCGCAGATCGGCATCTCGAAACAGGTACTGGTCTACGATGCCGCTTCGGAAGAGGAACGGGGCACCCCTACGGCCTTGATCAATCCGAAGATCATCGAAGCCGACGGTGAAGAGATCGGAGAAGAGGGTTGCCTGAGTGTCAGAGAGTTCTGCGCCCAGGTAAAAAGAGCCACCCATATCGTCGTCGAAGCCCTGGACTTTGAGGGCAATCCTCTGACCATTGAGGCGGAAGACTGGCCGGCCAGGGTCCTCCAGCACGAGATCGACCATCTTAACGGCATCCTCTTTATCGACCACCTGAGTTCCCTGAAACGTACCCTTTATAAAAAGAAATTGAAAAAGATTCTTCTGGCAGAAAAGCTTGAAAAAGAGCAGGAGGCTGCAAAATGAGCGACCGCAAGCCGTTACGAATTATCTTTATGGGTACCCCCGAATTTGCTGTTCCTTCCCTGCAGGCCCTGGAGGACAGCCGCCACGAAATTGTCGCCGTTGTTACCCAGCCGGACCGCCCCAGGGGCCGGGGCCGCAAACTGACTCCACCGCCGGTCAAGGAATTTGCTCTGGGATCGGGCCTGACCGTCCTCCAGCCCACCGCCATTAAGACAGAAGAATTCCTCGCGGAACTGGCAAACTATAAACCGGATGTTATCGCCGTTACCGCCTATGGCCGGATCCTGCCGGGACCGCTGCTCAGCATGCCACCGATGGGAACCATCAATGTCCACGGTTCCCTGCTGCCCAGATACAGGGGTGCCGCTCCGATCCAGTGGGCGATCATCAACGGTGAATCGGTAGCCGGAGTCAGCATTATGCAGATGGACAAGGGGCTCGATACCGGTGATGTGATCCTGACCGGCTCGACCCCGGTGGCAGACGATGACACCGCCGCCAGTCTGGCTGCCAGACTGGCCCCTCTCGGTGGCCGCCTGCTGGTCGAAGCTCTTGACGATCTTCAATCCGGTAAAGCAACAAAACAACCACAGGATAACAGTCTGGCCACCCTGGCCCCGCCCCTGACCAAAGAACAGGGGCTAATCGATTGGTACGAACCAGCCCTGGCCATCAGTTGCCGGATCAGGGGGCTTGATCCCTGGCCCACTGCCTACACCTTCCTGAACGGCAAAAGGCTCCGGCTCTTCAAACCGGAGATCGTCAGCCATCCCGACACCATGGAGCCCGGCACCATCTGCAGAGCAGACAAGAACGGCCTGCTGATCGCCACCGGCCTGGAATATCTGTCGATCAAAGAGGTCCAGATCGAAGGATCGAGACGGATGGAGGTTGGACCCTTTCTGCAGGGCCATGAACTGAAACCTGGCACTCGGCTTGGCTGATGGCGAGACTATCTCGACGTCAGGCCGTTCTGGCTCTCGTTGTTATCCTGATGGTAGGACTACTGCTCCTATTTCTCAGCCGCGATGACCTCCTGTTCCGGATCATAAGTCAGCTCCGGGACTTCAAGGCCCAGAGCGACACATTAAGGACCGAGATCCTCTCGTACGGCACCAACGCGCCCTTGATTTTCATCGCCGTCCAGATCTTCCAGGTGGTCTTCGCGCCGATCCCCGGCGAAGCCAGCGGCCTGGTCGGTGGTTACCTGTTCGGCACCTGGCCCTGTTTTCTCTACTCGACCATCGGCTTGACCATCGGCTCGGCCATCGCCTTCGGCGGCGGGCGGCTGCTAAGCTCTTTCTTCACCGAGAAGTTCCAGCACACCAGGTTCTATGAGAAATTCAACCACCTGGTCAACCGCGGTGACTACCTGATCCCTTTTGTCCTCTTCATCCTCCCCGGCTTCCCCAAGGATTCTCTTTCATACCTGCTGGGCATGAGTGTCATGCCTTTCCCGGTCTTCATGTTCGTAACCACGGTCGGCCGGATGCCCGGCACCCTGCTGCTTTCCGCCAACGGTGCCGAAGCGTATAGTGGTGATTACCTGCAGTTGGTGATCATGCTCCTTCTTTCCGCCGCCATGGTCGTGCCGCCAATGATCTACAGGCATAAGATGCTCGAAGCACTAAAACGATGGCGGGCCGGGAAAAGCCTGCCTCCTGACCAGGAAACCGATGAGCACTGATATTCTCTATCTTGACTGCTTTGCCGGGATCAGTGGCGACATGGCCGTCGGCGCCCTGCTCGATTGCGGGGTCCCTACCGGACTCCTGACCGAACAGCTGGCGCTTGTCGATCTTGGCAATTATGACCTCAGGATCGGCCGAGATGGTGACGGCCCGATCAGCGCGACCTCGTTCAGGGTAGAGAGCACCGCCCCGCAACCCGGCCGAACCTGGTCGGATATCCAGCAGCTACTTACCGACAGCCGCCTGGAGCCAAGGGTCAAAGAACTGGCGATCGCTATCTTTACCACCCTGGCCGAAGCCGAGGCGGCAGTTCACGGTTGTAAGAGCGAAGATGTCCATTTCCATGAAGTCGGTGGGGTTGACTCGATTGTCGATATCGTCGGTTTTGCGATCTGTTTCGATCATCTGGGAATCGCCCGGGTGTCATGCTCTCCCCTGCCAATGCCCAGCGGCATGGTTTCCTGCGAGCATGGACTTTTACCGCTGCCTGCCCCGGCGGTCTGCGAGATCCTCAAGGGCGTGCCAGTCTGCGGAGTGGACCTTGACCAGGAACTGGTTACCCCCACCGGAGCCGCCATTGTCAAAACCATCAGCAACTCATTCGGCCAATTCCCGGCCATGACGATCAGTAAAACAGGCTACGGCCGGGGTTGCCACAAACTGGCCGACAATCGCCCCAACCTGTTAAGGGCCATTATCGGTACCACTCCGCCTGTCGGTGAAGCACAAGAGATAGAGGTGGTAGAGTGCAATCTCGACGATTGGTCACCGGAAGGATTTCCATATCTTACCGAAAAATTATTTGACCTTGGCGCCCTTGACGTGGTCCTGGTACCGATCCAGATGAAAAAAGGCCGCCCCGGTTTCCAGATCCAGGTTCTCTGCCCGCCCGGTCTGGGCTGGGAAGCACAACGTTGCCTGCTCAGGGAAACCAGCGCCATCGGCCTGCGTTACCGGACCGAGAAAAGGTGGACCCTGCCACGCCGGACCGGCAACGTCGAGACCTCTCTCGGGCCGATTGGAGTCAAACTGGTGGAGACCCCTGACGGCCCGGTTCTTTACCCTGAATACGAAAGCTGCCGACAACTGGCGCTCGAAAAAGACCTGCCGTTGAAAGAGATTTACAGCGCTGTTAACCGCTGTCTGCACCAGGATTTTAAGGAAGAGGAGTAATAATGGATCGATTGATAATGGCCATTGCCACTGGTGGCGGTCTCGGTTACCTGCCCAAGGCCCCGGGCACCTGGGGAACCCTTTTGGCCCTGCCCATCCACTACCTGATCGTCCAACTGGAGCCCCAGTACTATTTCAGTGCTATCGGCATCATTATTGTGATCGCCATTCTCAGCGCCGGCGGGGCCGAAAAGATACTGGACAAACCTGACCCGGGCATCGTGGTCATTGACGAGGTCGCCGGGATGCTGATCACGATGATCGCGATCCCATCCCACCCCATCGCCTGGCTACTGGCCTTTTTACTGTTCAGACTCTTTGATATCCTCAAACCGTTCCCGGTCAACTTCTTTGACCAGCGCTTTCACGGTGGGATCGGCATTGTCCTTGATGACCTGATGGCCGGCATTTACGCCTTGGCCTCCTTGCAGATATTGTGGCATCTGCTCAGCAAAGCAGGGGTTGTTTGAATGGTGTATGGGGCGGATTTGTCGTATAAAGTGATTCTGCCAATTTACTATATTAATGTCATTATTAATGTCATTTCGAAGGATGGCGACGAGAAATCTTGGAAAGCAGGGATGAAACTGTTTAGAAAGATCTCTCACATTCGTTCGAGATGACGTGCGGGGGGAGTTCGAGATGACGTGCAGGAGTTCGAGATGACGTGCGGAGGAAGTTCAAGATGACATGCTCCCTTTATATGCCAATGGTTTATAATGGCTTAGGCTGAACAGTTTGTTTATCTACAACAACCATTATATCTACTTAATATAATTACGGAAACTACGATACCCGCAAATTCTTAGCAGCGACAAATTATTGAGGGGGCATTATGGATCGGAAAGTTTTTTTCCTGTTTCTCGTCTTTTTAATCTTGGCGGTCACACCTTCTTTCGCAACTGAAAAAGTCAAGGTTCCAGAACCGCTCAAACCCTGGGTAGACTGGGTCCTGCACGACCATCAAGAAGAACTTTCCTGTACTGCTAATTACAATAATTCCAACAACTTGCGTTGTAACTGGCCCTCATCACTGGACCTGGAGATCAGCAGCGGCAAAGGCTCTTTCAAGCAGAGCTGGTACCTGGAAGACGAGAGCTGGATCCAGTTACCGGGCAACGAAAAGGTCTGGCCCGTCAAGGTCTCGATCAACGACAAAGCCGCGACGGTCCTTAAGCGCCAAGGGGTTCCGCAGGTAAAACTACCGGCTGGAAATTACCGGATCAAGGGCTCTTTTTCCTGGAGTTCAATGCCAGAATTCCTCCAGATCAACCGCCAGACCGGCTTGCTGTCCCTGAAGGTAAACGGCAAAAGGATCGATTTCCCCAACCTGGATGATGGTGGCCGGGTCTGGCTGCACGCCAGAGGAGAGGATAAAAAGGTCATAGAGGACCGCCTCCAGCTCCAGGTCTTCCGGATGATCGACGACCGCATCCCGGCCCGGGTGGTCCTGCAACTCAACCTGGATGTAGCCGGCACTGCTCGCGAAGTTCTCCTGGGGGCTTCCCTGGCACCAGAAAATTTTATCCCGGTTTCATTGAGCAGTTCACTGCCGGCCCGCCTCGAAAAAGATGGCCGGATCAGACTGCAGGTACGGCCCGGCCAATGGCAGATCTCTCTGGTTAGCCGCCACATCGGGCCCCTGACCGCCCTGACCTTCAACAAACCGGATGATGGGGTCTGGCCCGAAGAGGAGATCTGGGTTTTCAGCAAACAGAACAACCGGATCGTCGAGATTACAGGAGCTACCCCGATAGATCCTCAACAGACCTTACTGCCACCAAACTGGCGGAGTTTGCCGGCTTACCGCCTGTTGGCCGGGGAGGTCATGAAATTCAAGGAGATCAAGCGGGGTGACCCGCGCCCGGCCCCTGACCAGTTGAGCCTGCAGAGAAATCTCTGGCTCCGCTTTGACGGCAGCGGGTACACGATCCAGGACCAGATCTCCGGCCGGAAGACCTCAAACTGGCGACTGGAAATGACTCCACCGCTTGAACTTGGCCGGGTGGCGATCGACGGGGCCGAACAATTCATTACTAAAAGGTCCGGCTCAGAGAACACCGGCATTGAACTGCGCAAAGGCGTGATTCAACTTTCCGCCGATAGTGTTTACCTCGGGCCGATCGGCAAAATACCGGCGATCGGCTGGGCTCACGATTTTCAGAAGGTCAGCGCCCGTCTCTTCCTGCCTCCCGGCTACCGCCTGCTCCACGCCACCGGCATTGACAACATTCCCTCGACCTGGCTTAACCGCTGGACCCTGCTCGACATCTTCATTGTCCTGATCTTCACTATTGCCCTGGCCAAGTTGTTCGGAAGGCCTATGGCGGCGATCGGCCTGACCACCATGCTCGTGCTCTATCATGAGCCGAACGCCCCTAGATGGATCTGGCTGGCCATCCTGATCGGCGTCGCCCTGGTCCGCAATATACCGCAGGGCAAATTTCTTAAGGCGGTCAAGATCTACCACCTGCTCACCTTCCTGCTCCTCCTGATCATGGCGGTACCCTTCTCGATCAAACAAATCCGGGTCGGCATTTATCCCCAGCTTGAAAAACCCTGGCACTCGATGAGCAACCTGACCTCTGCGCCATCAATGGTCTCAAGCCCGGCTGCAAAGCGAACCAGGCGAGAAGCCGATATCGTGGTTGATCTGGCTGAGAACATCGCCAAGAAAGAGGACCGTCTTGGTGGGCTGATGAAGAGTGCACCTGAACCAGCCGAGTCAAAGAGCAGCTACTATCGCCGCAATCAGGTCGCCCAGTACGATCCCTCGATGATCAATCAGACCGGCCCCGGGATCCCAGCCTGGCAGTGGAATACCGTCCATATGAACTGGTCCGGGCCGGTCGAACGCAACCAGCAGATCGGCCTGACCCTGATCGGTCCTAAAATGAACCTTTTCCTGGCCTTCGTCCGGGTAGCCCTGCTTATCGTGCTGGCCCTAGGTATCTTCGGTATTGGTTACAATCGGAAAAGGGGCTGGCAGATTCCCGACCCAAAGTCCTTGCTGGTTATGCCGCTGTTATTTATGTCTTTGGTGATACCAACCAATAGCCAGGCTGCCGAAATCCCTTCCCCTGAGATGTTCAACAAGTTGCAGCAACGCTTGCTGGAGAAAGATGACTGTTTCCCCGCCTGTGCTGATATCCCGCGCATGTCAGTGGAGATCAACCCCAAAGAGCTATCGGTAAAATTCGAGGTCGCAGCCCAGGTTGAGGTGGCGATCCCCTTGCCCGGTAATCCCAGGCATTGGCTGGCCCGGGCCATCACTATCGACAACCTGCCCGTCGATGCCGTCTACCGGACCAAGCAGGGACTCTGGATGATCGTACCCGCCGGCCGTCATGCCATCCACCTCAGCGGCAAAGTGCCGCCGAACAGCAGCCTGCAACTCACCCTGCCCCTGAAGCCGCATCGGCTCAAGATCAGGCAAACAGGCTGGACATCCGAAGGCAGCCATGCTGACGGCAGTATAGACAACCAGCTCCAGTTCAAGCGGATCTCCAGTGCTGACAACCCGGCCACCCAGATCCTGGCCACCGGGGTCCTGCCCCCTTTCACCCTGGTCCAAAGAACCCTGTTGCTCGGGCTGGACTGGAAAGTATCCACCACCATCAGGCGTATAAGTCCGACCGGTTCAGCGATAATGATCGAATACCCGCTGCTGCCGGGAGAGGCGGTGCTGACCGAGGGGATCAAGGTCAAGGACGGCAAGGTCCAGATCAGCCTGGACCCGCAAAAATCCCACCTGCAATTCGAATCGCTGTTGGCCAAGAGCGAGGAGATCACCCTGCGCCACGCCGAGACCAGTGACTGGACCGAAATATGGCAAGTCGATGCCTCACCGATCTTCCACCTCGAATATGACGGGATCCCGGTCATTCTCCACCAGGTCGGCAACCGCTGGGCGCCAAAATGGCACCCCTGGCCCGGTGAGAAACTGCAACTGCAGATCAGCCGTCCCGAGGGGGTCAAAGGCCAGACCATCACCATCGACAAAAGCCATCTGGAAGTACGACCCGGACAAAGGGCCACGGATTCAAAGCTTGAGCTCTCCTTAAGAAGCAGTCAGGGCGGCCAGCACACCATTATCCTGCCACCGGACAGCCAGTTGCAGGAGGTCAAGATCAACGGCCGAATCCAGTCGATCAGACAGGAAGGCAGGAACATTCCCTTACCGATCTCCCCCGGCGCCCAGTCGATCACCCTTAAATGGCGTCAGACAAAGGGGATCGTTGCCAGCTATAAAACTCCCGAGATCGATCTCGGCCTGCCCAACGCCAACGTCAATATTGACCTCCACCTGCCGGACAATCGCTGGCCTCTGGTGGTTTACGGCCCGACGATCGGCCCGGCGATCCTCTTCTGGTCGGTGATCCTGATCATCATCCTGATCGCCTTCGGCCTGGCCAGGAGCAACCTGACTCATCTGCGGTTCTACCAGTGGCTGTTACTGGGGGTCGGCATGAGCCAGAGCAATCTGCCGGGAGCCCTGCTGGTGGTCGGCTGGTTGATCGCCCTTGAATACCGCAAAAAAGTAGCTCCGGAGATGGATAAAGGTCATTTCAACCTGATGCAACTCGGCCTTGGTGCCCTTACCGTCCTGGCCTTGCTATCTCTGGTCTTCGCGATCAGCCAGGGTCTGCTGGGTCACCCTGACATGAATATTGTCGGTAACGGTTCTTACAACAGCCTGTTGCGCTGGTATCAGGATTACAGCCCAAACACCCTGCCCCAAGCCTGGTTGCTTTCCATCCCGCTCTTCTGGTACCGGTTGGCGATGCTGGCCTGGGCTCTGTGGATCAGTTTCACCCTGATCAGGATCTTGAGATACGGCTGGCAGGCCTTTTCCAGCCCGGTCCTCTGGCACCAGTCGGCCGGCAAAGCCAAGACCGCAGACCTGCCGGTCCAGAAAGACACCATGGCCAAAGATGAAGATGGAGTTGACCTCAGTGATGAGCTGCAAGTGGATGAATAAACCAAAACGGAGGAAAATGATCATGAAAAGAGCACTCCTGTTATTCAAAGCCATAATCGTTCTGGGATTCTTGATGCTTGTTACCGGTTGCGCTACCAACCGGGGAATGATTGATGTCCGGGTCGTCCCAACCCCGGATCCCCAGAGTTCAGCCGTGGTGAAGATCGTCAGGGTAACTGACCAGCGCGTTTTCGAATTAAGACCTACTGTTGCCTCGACACCGTCCCTTAAGGATGGCCAGATAAACAATAAGGCCATAACCTCCCGGGCAATAGCTCGCAAGCGCAACGGCTTCGGGAAAGCCCTTGGTGATATTCTCCTCCCCGAGGGCAGGAGCGTCGAGGATCTGGTCAAAGAATCTGTCCAAAAAGCCCTGCGGGACAAAGGCTACTCAGTGGCAACTGACGATTCGCAAGTGGATGTGATCCCCGTTGAAGTGGATATAAATCAATTCTGGGCCTGGATGACTCCTGGAGTCTGGTCCATAGGCCTTGAGTTCGAAGCAGAGGTTGATATAACCAGTCCGCTTATGAGTAGCAGCAACAAGGAAACGGTCCGGGGTTATGTCAAATTACACAGCCAGATGGCTACCGGGAAGGCATGGTTGAACACGGTCAACAAAGGTCTCGCGGATCTGATCACTAATATCAAAGGAAAAATCAGGAACCCCTAGCACGACAGGACAAAATGGTTACAGCAGTTGAGATCAGAAGGATAGTGGTCGGGCCCTACCGGGTAAACACCTATCTTGTTTCCTGTACTCAGACCCGTAAAACAGCGGTCATTGATCCCGGTGATGAGGGGGACCTGCTGATCAGCACGATCAGGGATGCAGGACTTGACCCGGTGTACATCCTCAATACCCACGGGCACGCTGATCATGTCCTGGCGAACAGGGAACTGGCCGAAGCATTTTCGATAAAGACCAGTGTGCATGAGGCCGACGACACCTTCTTTGCCAGACCGGAGATCAGAGAGACTTCAATCAGAGAACTCGGCCTGTCCCCTGCCGGCCCGGCCGACATCCGACTGCAGGACGGAGACTTGATCGAAATTGGCAACCTGCAGATAAAAGTACTCCATACCCCCGGCCATACCCCGGGGTCATGCTGTTTCCTGGTAGAAGGCAACCTCTTCACCGGAGATACCCTTTTTGTCGGAGACGTCGGGCGGACCGACCTGACCGGTGGTTCGCTCGACATCCTCCTCAACTCCCTGCGTGAAAAGATCCTGCCGTTACCGGCAACGACGATCGTCTGGCCGGGTCATGATTATGGCGAAACCCAGACTTCGACCCTGGCCTGGGAGATGAAAGAAAACCCGTATATCACCGATTTTATCCTGGCCGAATAGATCAGAGAAAGAGCTTCAATCACAACGAGATGAACTTGAGGACAGGTGAAACCTGCAGTTTTCTGCGTCTCACCTCAGCGTTGTATTTTTAATGACATGAAAGATCAGTCCAACGCATACCTGCTAGCGTTTTTCACGGTTAATTTCATGTTTAGCCTGACCATAATTCCAGTTCATCTGTGGCAAGCTATCACAAAAATATTTCTTGAGAATAAAAGAATGAAATTGTTGCGCATCCCACGCAAAGCACATAACACCAATTGACAGTCAGTCTTAATATGGTACCATATTAAGACCAGGAGGCGCCATAATGGACATATCATCTGATATCAAACCGATTTCATTTCTTAAATCCCACGCAGCAGATATCTTAAAGCAAATCAACGAAACACATCGCCCCGTTGTTATTACCCAGAATGGGGAACCCCGAGCAGTCCTTCAAGACCCGGAGAGCTACGACAATATGCGTAAGGCTATTGGCCTGCTAAAACTCATTTCCCAAGGAGAGGAAGACATAAAACAAGGGAACACTAAAACCCAGGTTCGAGTTTTTAAAGACATTGAGAAAATGTTGGCAAAGAAAGAGAAATGAGCAATCCATTCAGGGTTCACTGGGCCGGTGTTGCAGAAGAAGACCTAAAAAGCATAATTCTATATATCGCCGAAGACAGCCCAACAAATGCCAGAACGATTTTTGAGAAAATAAAAGAAAAGGCTTCAAGCCTCACTCATTTCCCTGAAAGAGGACGAACCGTCCCAGAACTACAGGATCAGGGCATATTTCTATATCGAGAGCTAGTTGTCGCACCGTGGAGAATAATTTACAGAATTTCAGACAAGAAAGTTTACATTTTGTCAGTACTAGATTCACGCCAGAATGTTGAAGATATCCTCCTGAAAAGATTAATAAAATAGATAAACGGCTAGCGACACGACCAGCCCCACACCTTAAACGTTAAGTCGCTACGATCAATCCAACCTACATCTATTCAAATCCCCCCCAACAAAGTCATACCCCGGCCATTTCTTGCACTCCCGGTTGCCCCACATCTTTTTCATAATTATTATTAAAAAAGGAGACGAAATAGTATATAGTCCCGCTTTCATTAATTTGGCAGGCAACGAAGACATTATCCCACGAGAGGTTTCGGTTTGAAAACAGAATTGGTCGACATCTTGAATTTGCTGATTTTCATCCTGGTTTCCGGGGTTTTTATCGGTTTCTCACACCGGCCGCTCAGCAATCCTAATTCACACGGCTTCTATCGTTTCTTTGCCCTCGAAGGAATTCTGCTCCTCTTCCTGCTGAACTTTCCTTACTGGCATGACAATATGCTCTCCCCGAACCAACTGCTTTCCTGGTCCCTCTTTTCGATCTCCATTCTTTTCGTTATTCAGGGTTTCTTGCAGCTACGCAAGCTGGGAGGGAAACGGTCGGCCAATGTTAATCCGGAAAATTTTACTTTCGAGAACACCGGCAAAATCGTTACAGACGGTATCTACAAGTATATCAGGCACCCGATGTACAGTTCCCTGCTACTCCTGACCTGGGGGGCCTTGTTGAAACACATCAGCCTTACCACGGCTGTGATCGCCCTGATCTCCAGTCTGTTCCTGATCGCTACCGCCAAGAAAGAGGAGCACGAAAACGATCTCTATTTCGGCACCGCTTATGGGCAGTATATGAGAAAAACCAAGATGTTTATTCCGTATATCTTTTGATGAAGCCGTCGAAAGACGACTCCCTGCAGATCAGCCCAGAGACCTGGAAATATCCGCCTGCATCGCCTCGATCACCGCAATCGGGTCAGCCGCTTTACTGATCGGCCGACCGACCACCACATGGTCAGCTCCGTTGGCCAGGGCTTTGCCGGCGGTCATGATCCTGGTCTGGTCATCACTACCATCCATAACGTTGGCGCCAGGCCGAATGCCGGGCGTTACCAGCAACAGTTTGTCTCCCAGGTTCCGGCGCAATCTTTCCGCCTCCAGGCCCGATGAAACCACCCCGTCACAACCCAGTTCCAGGGCCCGCCGGGCCCGATACAAGACCAGATCTTCAATAGAGCCGGTCATGCCCATCTCCCGGAGATCACTCTCATCAAAACTGGTAAGAACCGTAACCGCCAACAGTTTAAGATCGCCTTTTGTTTCCAGAGCCGCCCGGATAATGGCGTCATTGCCATGGACAGTCGCCATCGACACCCCTCGCTGGTTGATCTGGGCCACCGCCAGCTTGACGGTCTCGGGGATATCAAAAAACTTGAGATCCAGCATGACCTTATGGCCCCGATCAACCAGCCAGTCGACTATCTCAAACCAGCTGGCCATAAAAAGCTGCAGCCCGACCTTGTAATAACCAAGATGTGATTCTGTTCTTTTGACAAGTTCCCTGGCTGCTGCCGGGGTTTCAACATCCAGAGCCAGTATTATCCGGTCCCGCAGTTCGATATCTTTGGCCATCATCAAATTCTCCTTAAATCACAACCGAGACACCAGAAGACAACTACTGGTA
>CBDVDF010000003.1:0-17441 GCA_965372675.1 uncultured Desulfobacterales bacterium | reverse complement strand
AAGGCATGAATGGCAACCCCGGCGATGGACTCTAGATCCTCGAACGGCTTGATCAGGTAATCATAGGCCCCGGCACTGACTGCGTTTATCGCCGTTTCCATTGAGGCCTGGCTGGTAATAATTATAACTTCGCTCTCAGGACTGATCTTCTTGATCTCCTTGAGAAGCTCTATTCCGTTCATGCCAGGCATGACAATATCGGAGATAACCAGCTTGAAAGGAGTCGCCCGGAATATCTCCAAGGCCTCTTCAGCGCTGGCGGCCGTCGTCACCTGGAAACCCTCATCTTCCAGAACCCCGCCGATGACAAGACGGAGGCTTTCCTCATCGTCAACTACCAGGACAGCTTGCTTTTCCTCTGCTTCAGACATTTCCCCACCTGTCGGTTAGTTACTGATTACTGATGCGCATTCTATTTATAATGTTTCTTCGCCAAATGCTCGTATTTTCATAGTAAAACTGCAAATCATCAACTTCAGCCAAAACTTCCCGGCCGGAGAAGCACTTCCCCTCCTGTCATGAACAATAGCTACCCCACCGTCCTGAAAGCAGGGAAGATAATGGTAAAGGAAGTGCCCTGACCTTCGATACTTTCCACCTTCAGCTCTCCGGCATGGTCTTTGATGATCCCGTAGCTTACCGAGAGGCCAAGGCCAGTACCCTTACCGGTCGGCTTGGTAGTGAAAAACGGCTCAAATATCTGGGCGGCCACCAGCGCCGGCATACCCGGCCCATCATCGGCAACCTCTATTTCGACGTTACCGGCCCGACAAGAGGTCCGAACCAGGATCTTACCGGGGTTGCCGCCGAATGCCTGCTGGGCATTGATCATCAGGTTCATCAGGACCTGCTGAATCTGATTGGAGCTACCGTTCACATCGGTGCTCTCGTCGGTCAGGGAGTCTTCCACCTTGACCTGATTAATACTCATCTGATGGGCGACGATGACCAAGGTGTCCTCGACTACTTTATTAAGCGATATCTGACTCAATTCCACCTTGTCCTGACGAGCAAACCTCATCAGGTTATCAATGATCGTCCGACAACGTTTAGTTTCCTTTTCAATGATCAGCAGATTTCTTTCCAGCGTGCTCCCTTTTTCGATCTTCCGCAACGACAGCTGGGCCATGCCGAGGATCCCGGCCAGCGGGTTCTTTACTTCATGGGCGATACCGGCCCCCAGTTGACCAAAAGCGGACATTTTCTCTGACTGGATCAAGGCTCCCTGGGCTTCTTCAAGGGCCCTCTCCCTCTCATCCAGCTCTGAAGCCATCTGGTTGAAGGAACCGGCCAGCTCCCCGATCTCGTCCCGCGATGAGACCTGAACGTTGACCTCAAAATCACCCCTGGCGACAACCCTGACCGCCTGGGACAACTTCTCGATCGGAGCGGTTATCACCCGGGACAGGAGAAAACTGACCAGCGCCGAAGCTACCAGTAATACCAGTGAGATGGCGAGCAGGTTCCTGAGCAGGTTTCGGGCAGTCAGGTAGGCCGCTGACTTGGGCAATTCCACGACCACCATCAGTCCACCCAGACGCAATGGTGCGAAACTGCCGATGATCTCCTGGTTAGCATGTTTATATTCAACCGTGGCATTGACACTTCTGCTGCCGGTCAGCTCCGCCAGGTTCGGGACCCAGTCCATCTTATCTTTACTGATCACCTCCTCCAGATCGGAGTGGGCGATCATATTCAGGCTTTCATCAACAATGAAAGTCTGAAAAGCTTCGGAACGAGAGCTTATCGCCAACAATTTATCCAGGCGGATCGTCGCGATGATGATCATCAGCCCCTCACCATCAGGACCGGGATGCGACAAGGCCAGGTTCATGGTTGGCAGCAGATCGTTCTGGGACGAGTTCATGACCAGGATCTTGTGGCCGGAAACCATCTCTTCACTAACGGGATTGTTCTCCCGAAATCTTACAAAATCGTCTTTTTGCAAACCGGCTGAGGCCAGACTTATTTCGTCGTAAACCGTCGCAAGTTCCCTGCCCTGCCAGTAAAAGCTGATCCCAACGAATTCATGGAAATCCTCAAACAACCTCTTGACCAACATGGTTTTCTGCTTTCGGGCCATATCCTTCTGGGCCATCAGGCGGCTGAAGACCAGCAGTTTTTCCTGGTATCCTTCTAATAACGAATCCGCCTCCTCGGCAAGGTTGGTCGACATTATGGAAGTGAGATCGTGAACATAAGCGGTCTTATCTTTATGGAAAAGATTCGCCATGGTGAAAGTTATGATACTTACCACCAGGGTAATGATCACCAGCAGGGTGATCATTATCTTGAATCTTATCGGAAATTTAAACTTTTTAAGCATGACCGCGCCTTGTGATTATTTTTTGTAGTTGACGAATTTGGATTTGAAGGAAACATTGCCGGCCGGATCCATCGCCTCTACCACAACCATATTGATCCCTCTATCCAGTTTAAGTTCGTAGGCAAACTCCCCGGTTGGCGAGGCCTGGATCTTGTCATTGCTGACGAATATCAGGGCTGCAGGTTCAGCTTTACCGGCCAGCAGGAAGGTATCACTGTAAACCGTATCCGGCGGCATTTCGACCAACAGTTCCGGGGCAGTACGATCCTTGACCAGAGTTACCTTTCTGGTCCTGCTGTAGCTTCCCTCACCAGCTGAGGCCAGAGCGCTGACCCGCCAGTAATAATCGCCATTTTTCAGGTTGCCGTGGGCAAAATAATTTGTCGACAGTTCCTTCTCATTAAGGATGATCTCATCGAATCCGGGATCACGGGCAATGAGCAGATGGTAGCCAGTGGCCTCCTTCTGCTCGTCCCAGCGGAACCAGATCCTGGGGGGCAGACTCTGATACAGGTAATCACCATCATCGACCGGCGAGGTCAGCGATGGTGGTCCCGGCAACTCCACCGGTCTGGTCGGAGCGGCATCGAGCCTGATCAGGGAGGCCTGGTTGGCCAGAACTACGACCTTTTCACCCTGGGATTCGACTTCAGCCGAACCGGAGTAGACCGTGACCACACTTGACATATCATCTTCAACCGAGATCCTGAACGAGGCGGTTTTCCCTACGCTTTCGCTGGTTTTAATGGTGGTAACCGCGGCCGGGGTGATAACCTCCAGGAAGACCGATTTTTCTCCGCTCGAACTGATCGTACCCTCAAGCTCACCGTCTACCATAACCATGAAAGAACGCTTCTCCCTGAACAGCAGGTCCTCCTCATATTTTTTGATGACGATCAGTGAATTATTGCCCATCCGGATGTAATTTTCTTCGTCAAAGCGGATAGTCGCCGACGAGTTGGTCAGGGTCTGCACCGCATCACGATCAAACAGGTCCATGCCCTGTTTGGCCCTCCTCCAGATGATACCGCTGGAGCGCTTGCTCCGAACACTACGCTCGATCTTTTCCAAGCGGGCAGCCCAGAGGTCCGGTTCGGCAAGATTATAATCCAGCCTGCCCTGGGACATCCTGAAGCGTCTGCCATCACTGCCGATCACTTCTCGGCCGCCTCCGACATCTCCGACCGCCATCATCAGACTGCTGCCCATCGGGAAAAGCATGTTAAGCGTTTTCAGGAGGACCAGAAAAAACACCAAGGCCAGCAGAACCGCAAACAGCAGTTCTGCGGTTCTCAATAATGTTTTTTTAAGTATGCCCTGTTCCATTTATTATCCCGTTACCGCTAGTAAACAACCATCAACCGACTACCTGCCTCTTTAATAATAGGCCTGGACCCTGGCGTAGAAGCCATGGACAGAATAGTCATTATCAGAAAATTCATTATCAGAGAAATCAGTAAAATTATAACCACCGCCGACTCGCAGATGTTTACGGATCTCCCACATCAGCTCGGCAAGCCAACCGGACCGGCTATCATCGGCACCGTCCTGGGTCAGGATCCTGAATTCCACCCCCAGATCGAACTTCAACCAGAAATTATAATTCAGCCGCGTAATGGTCAGGTAGGTATTGGAGGTGAAATCCGACAAGACAGTATCTGACTCGGTCTTCTTCCTGACGGCGATCTTTTCAGCCCACTCAAGCCGGTCGGTAAGATCGTAGGTCCATTCAAGGGAGGCCACATCAACCGAGCTTATTGACCTGACACCCGTCAGCAGGGTGCGCTCATTATTGATCCTGGTTATCCTCGCCAAGGCATTGAGCCGGTCGTTCCTGACCGGACGATAGGCAAAGCCAATACTGATATCTTCAAGCCTGGCATCGAGATTGTCAGTAGCGGCATCCCTGGTTTCACTGTAGAGATACCTGCCCAGCAGAGTAAAATCAGGATTAAGTTTTACTTCGATACTGTTGTTGGTCAGATACTGATCGAATTGGTTGGTCGCATTGGACTGCCGGCGCAATTCATTCCTGGTCGATGCCTTCAGGCCCTGCCTTACATAGTTCAACCCTGCAGAGAAAGCATATCTGCTGCTCTCTCCAGTCTGGCTGGAGATTATATTGCCATGTTCGCCGCTCAGGATAAGATTCAGGCCCTGATCCAGAATCCAACTCTTTCTTGCCCCAACCAGGGACATATTGCTCTCACCGTTGTCACCTTTCAGCCACTGGTATTCAGAATAAACCCGGCCGGTCTTATCAAAGGGCACTTCCGTTCCGAGTATCGTTGCGTTGGTCCTGGCCCCATTATGGTCGGTAACCATTTCGTTCAGATAAACCCTGGTCTGGCCGATCCTGAGGGCCAGCCCACCTTTGGCCGAGTCTCCGTTACTGCCATGGGCGGCTTCGGCGTTCAAGCTGAATATTGAAGAGATCTGATAGGCCGCGCCAACACTGGTCTTGTCGTTGTCCACTCCTTCGATCGTGAACTGATGGGCTATATCGACCAGCAGTTTTTCACTGGCGACCAGCCGCAACCTGGCAGCAGCCAGGCTGGACGTCTCCAGCTCGGTTTTCTGACTCTGATACTCACTGGTCAGCTGCCACCAACCCCCATTGTGGGTCCACTGCAGGGCGGTGAGTTGGCGACTGGAGGCAGGGGCAGGAAGGATGGCGGCGACATCTTCATCATCGAACCGGCCCGACAATATGTCCCTGGCGCTCAATCTGGCACTGAAGGAGAGGCCGGTCTTGGTGGTGCCCCTTTGCCTGAAGTTACCACTACTCAGGAAGCCGTTCTCAAGTTCCTTGAAGTAGGCGTCGACCAGATAATCACCAGGCTTCCCGAAAAACTCACCCAGATCGATCGAAGCGGCAAGTTTATAGGCAGAGCCGGACTGGAGACCGTTCGGAGTTGCCTCCACATAGGTTATACCGCCATCACTACTCACATAGGTCAACGAATCGGTGCCGGTAGTCTCGGCGAATTCGGCGCTGATCCGGCTGGTCTTGCCGAATCTCAGTTCAGCATCGACCCCGGACAATTCATATTGGCCGGCGCCAAGTTCATCCTGAACATAGGTCGCACCAATCGCAAAATTGTCACCGAGCTGCTGTCTGATCCGACCGCCAGCCGCAGTCTTCTCGAACAGCTCAAGGGTCGTCTCGTAGTCAACCTGGATATAGACCGGATTGCCGGCCAGGAGATTGCGGTCAACGATCGAACCGGAATCATCCATACTGCTGACCGGAGCGCTGAAGATTATCCGACCTTCGCTATAGTTGATCGTATAATCCATATTGCGTTGCTGGGGCACGCTGCGCAGGACATTGCCGGTATCCTTGTCGCGAACGATCATCGTCACCTGCTCGCTGCCCTCGTTAACATCGGTGTTACTCAGGTAATAAAGGGAGCCACCGGTGGCCAGCAGTTCATCCCGGACATGGGCTTCACGGACCTGGGCCCCGAAAACAACCAGCTTGGTATCGGGAGCACCATACCTGCTTTTCGAAACGGACTTGTAGGTAAAGCGGACTCCATGGACACTGCGGCGATAGGCGGCAAGTTCGGTATCGGTCATCTGGACCGATGAGTTACCGAGCAGGAAATCTATTTCATCGCTGCTCACGGCCAGGTAGAGCTTACCCTGGCTCTGGGTATCATAAACGATCGTACTTGAATCACCGTAGACCGGATAAAGTTTATCCGGATCGATATTCCTGAAGAACCGCCTGGTATCGGCCGCATCGAGATCCTGGAAGAGGTCTTCGAACTTCCCAGTCCCGGTATCGAAGGAAGAGGTGACCAGATACTTGCCCTTAACAACCCCTTTAAGATAGTAAGCGATCCGCCCTTCGGTGTAGAATTCATTCGGATCGTCCATCCCCGCGCCCTTAAGGTTGCCGCTACCCTGGAGGAAGCCTGCCTTGCCATCGGCAATGGCCATAAAAAACAGCTGTGATCCATCCACCTTCAGGTCACGCTCTACCATGCCGCTATAGCCTTGCCGATCAACCACCTTGATGGTGACCCGGCTCTCACCCTCAGGCACTTTTATATCGGTCGTAAAGGAACCGTCTTCTGCGACCCTGATCGGATCACCGTTGACGGTAAGGGTGTTGGCTGGATCGGTAAAGCCGCTGATATTGATCAACTGACTGTGCAGAACCTGGCCGCCAGGCGGCAAGACTACGGTCAGTTCAGGGACCGGCTCGACGACCATGAACAAGCCGCCGTTCTCATCTTTATCACTGACGACGATATTAAGATTGGCGATCCGGGAGAAACCGTCGCTGTTCCTTATCAGGATGCCGAAACTGTTCCGGCCCATTTTCAGGTCGAGATCGGCCTCGAAAACGCCATCCTCATCAACCGGCAGATCCCGGCCGTCAAGCTCGACAATATTATCCGGCTCGGTAGTGCCGACCAATTTCCGGGCCAGGAGCGGATCATTTTCATGGTCGCCCGGCTGGTCCGAGAAAGGCTTAATGATCGTCGAGACCGGCTCGCTGATCCTCAAGGATGGGATCTTCAACTTGCTGATCAAAGAACGGTCTGCACTGTTGATCAGTTCGATATCAAGATCGGTGATCTCCGGCTCATCAAGTTCGACCAGGAACCGCCCCTGTCCATCCACCTCGTGGGTTTCTCCGTTAATGGTCAGCTGCGGCTGGCGCCGGAACTGGTCGACCAGCTTGGATTCATCCACTTCACTCATCTCGCCGGCTATCTCAATACGGCGATTTATCTCCCTGCCTTCCTCGATCACGTTACTGGCAATCGGCCGGCTCTCGCCATACCATTTAACCGTTACCCGCTCCTGATCGATGCCAAGCTCATTGATCAGATAATCGGCGGCCGACTGGGCCCGCAACTGCGAAAGCTCAAGGTTGGATCTGGCGGAACCGACACTGTCGGTATGGCCCTCTATGACAATATTCTCTTCAGGATATTTCTCGAGGATCTCGGCGATCACCTTGAGGCTCTCTTCCGCAACTGCACTCAAGCTGATAGCCCCGACCTCAAAGGCGGAACCGGTAAGGTTCACTGCAACTGCCGTGGTCTGGTTGACCCCGAACATTTTGCGGTTACTGCTCAGCATGACACCATCTGCATAGCCATAATGGATCTGGTACTGATAGATACTGCCGCCCTTAACGATTTCACCCTGATCATCCTTGGCATCCCAGAGGACACTCTCGGGCGGCAGGCCGGAGCCTTTAAAAGTCTTAACGACCTGCAGGCTGGAATCAACTATTTCAAGAAGCCAGAAATCAACCGGCTGAAGACTGCTGGAGCCAATAATAAACTCAACCGGTTCCGGCAACTGACCGCTGTGGATCTCGATGATATCGTCGAATCGGACGGTCCTGATATTTATATCGTTAGAAGGGATCGCGGTAAGCTGATCATTGATCAGCAAGACCAGATCTTTGGCATTGCCGAATATCCTGATCCGTTCGACGGCTGTTCTGCTGTTGATGCGGACCCCGTATTCTGCCTTTCGGCCGATCGTGACGGTCTCGGGAGCGCTGACCACTCCGAAACTGGCTTTGACCATCAGGCCCGGGGTCACCGAAAGGATCCGGGTCTCACCGGCGGTGGCGATAACCGAGTTACCCTGTCGTTTCAGGTTTATCTTGACCAGACGTTCACCGGGCTCTACGGCCGGGAAGTGATAACGTCCATGCGCATCGGTCAGGGCATAGGTACCGTTGTCCAACGCTACCATCACCCCGGATATCCCGTCCTCTCCCTGATCCTGGCGACCGTCGCGATCCTTATCCTCAAAAACCTTACCGACGATGGTACCCAGGTCAAAGAGCGGATCCATGATCACTTCGACAACCGCCTCGGCCGGATTTGAGATCAGACACTGGTCGCAAACATCCCTGGCCACCGCGGTGTTAACATACTCACCCGGACTTGCACCCGAACCGACGATCAGTTGATAGGTTATCGAAACATAACCGGGCTCGCCGAGATCGGCCTGGCCGTTGCCGTTACCGTCGACAAGGGCCGGGACAGTACCAAGATCAAATACCAGGGGACGGCTGCCGGAAGGATCAGGGGCAGCCAGATTATTGATCCTGGTACTGCCCCGACGATATTTGAAGTTGCCGGGTATCGCATCAGCGATCTTGACCAGCAACGCGTCGTTGGCAGTATTATTCTGGACTATTACCATATAGTTGAGCAGATCACCGATCATCACATCCTGTCGATCCACCGATTTATTCAGCCGGAGGATCTCTCCCTGACTGAAATAGACCAGCGGGGTCTGGGGAAGAACCGTGCTGCTGGTCGTATCGGTGGCGGTGATCGTCGTAACTCCCGGAACCAGGGATGATATCGTCCCGAAGGTCTGACCGTTCAGACCGGTCTGGGCCACTGGTTGGCTGACCAGATCATCAGGCCCACCGCGGCTGGACGAGAGGGAAATGTTATTGCCAGGGATCGGCAAATTGGCCGCATCGCGCAGGGTGACGTTGATCGTACTGATCGAGGTGCCGTCGGCAATTACTATTATCGGGTCCGCCAGCACCGAAGATCCAGCCACGGCCGGAGCGCCGTCGTTATCGGTGATATTGGCGGTCACCGTAGCCAGAGTACCGGCCAGGCCATCGTAGTTGAGGTCAGCGGTCAGGGCGGTATCGATATCGTGGTTGATCACCGTACTATGCACACCCTCGACCAGAAGATCATCAACGGCGGTCACCGTGATCGGCTGGGGGACATTCCAGTTGAGGACCGTAAAGAGCAGGCTGGCCGAACTGACCGTCACTCCGTTGGTGGTATCGGTGGAGGTTACCGTTACCACCACGTTGCCGGTCGGCAGGGTATTGAGAACTACCGTATATGTATCTGTAACACCACCTTCGGTCACATCAGTGCTACCGCTTTCTCTAATTGTCACACCCTCTGCATCGTTATCGATAATGCTAACGATAATATCAGGAATGACCAGTCCGTTATAGCCTGGATCAATACTGGCAGAGATGTGGGTTATGGTCGAAGTATGGGGACCTTCTACAAGTGCATCGTCAACTGCAGCAACAGATACCTGCTGAGCGATCGACCAGTTGCCGGTCGTAAAGGTCATGGTGATAGCTATCCCGACGCCACCGCCGAGATCGGTTTGCCCGTCCGGAGTTATGGTAATCGTTACATCTCCGGTCGGCAGGTTTGTGAGAACAACATCATAAGTATCTAAAGGAGGAAGAGCGCCTTCTGTAGCGATGGTCGAGCCACCACTTTCTGTTGTTGTTAGACCGGCCAGGTTCAAAGTGACCGTGGCCTGGCTTAGATCAAAACTGCTACTGCCAAAACTTCCGGTAGCATTGTTCTGCAATCCATAAACAGGGTTACAAAGGAACAGGAGAAAGACCAACATGGCCATTGCCGTTCGAAACAGGCCGTTACCGAAATAACGTATGTCGCTACTCTGCATACGCATCTCAGTTCACCTGGACCTGGAATCTGATGGCCCTTAATCTCTGGGCCGGAATATCGAGCTGCTGATTGGTCTGGACAGGATCGGCGCCAACCGTTATCCGGTCAAGGCCTGCCGGTCCTCCACTATCAACACAGGAAGCCCGATCATTGGGCGCACCTATGGTGTCGGAAAGTGCTGCCCAGGGATTGCCCCAGACGGCTGCAATGCTACTGCCGCTAGCTATTTCAATCGTTTCAAGGGAGTTGGGTATATAAGTGAATTCCGCTTCGTTCAAAGCATCATTCATGGTGGTGTTAAAGAGGGTAATGTTACTGACATTATCGACAAAAAGGACGAACGAGAGCGTCTGCCCGGAGGAAACATTTGTTCCATCCGGCACGAGATTGCCCGTTAGCGTGTCTCTTGCCTGTTTTACCAGGGCAATATCCACGCTGCTCAGGTCGATACTAGCTGCGCCTGTACCGTCACCGCCAAGTAAAGTGCCGTTATTTATCCCGCCAATCCCGCCTAAAACGGCGTTGCTGGCTGCATAAACCTGCGGTGGGCCCAAGGCAAGCATCCAGATCAACAGCATGCTGATGCATGACGATCTGAGAATAAACATAGCCTCTCAATACATTTACTGAGATACACAGGAACTATCGCATTCCCTGCACGTCGTGCCGGTGATGCAATAACATCTACTCCTGCGTATTGCCGTGCAGACAACTATCCGGTGATGGCTTGATGGTCAAAGCCACCACCGAAAAACACACGACAAAAAAGTTCTATCTGTCTAGCTCAGATCGTTACTGCATGGTGACTGTATAAAGCAGAGCCCAGACTTTACTCGCAGCAACATTTAATGTGCCATTGGCAACTGTCTCATCACCAACAGTGAAGTTTGGTGTAGTAAAACTGGCAACATCACCATTGACACCGTCATTAGTTCCAAGCAGTGGCACAGCTCTGACAGCATCATAAATATTCTGGACCGTAGTAGCAGCAACGGCAGTGCTATCTGTTGTATTTAGTACCCTCATGGATTCAGCTGTATAGTTGAAAGTAGCCGTGACCAGGGTATCTGCAAGGCTTATATCGTCAACCTGAATTGGCGTGGTGTTATCGATGTAAATAAGAAAGTTAACCACTGTCCCTATGGGCAAGACATCACCATCGGTAAGTTCTAAACCTGTGGATTCAAGAAACGCCGTTTTCATAACAGCAAGGGTTGTCGTCGAGAGGTTAAATGCAGCTGAGTCGATCAGATTTGCGGGAGTACCGCCGATATCACCGGTCGCGGTGTTTGCGGCACCAAATGCCGACGGGACGGCAAAAAGTGTCAGGCTCAAAAAGAGCAAAGCCATGGCCATGTAACTGCTTACGTTTCTTGTGTTTGTCGTGTGCTTTTTCATGATATACCTCCTTAGGTATGATTTGCGGGGAAGCACCCCGTTATAAAACTGTGCTAATTACTTCTCTTTGCCTCAATTGACATGAGGATCCAAAACCGATCAGCTATTGGATCTTCACATTGATCAATAAGGCCCAAACCTTGTCAGCTGCTATATCGAGCTGCTTGTTAGCCTGATTCTGATTGCCTGCATCTATGATCTCGGGCGGGCCTGATATGTAGCTGACCTCATCTACCAGATCAATTCCATCATCGAGCGCTCCGGTCCCGTTTACAGCTGTAAATATCGTGTCCTCTTCGAGGGCAGTACAGACAGCAGCCGCACACTTATCAACCGTGTTGTCCATCCGGATCGATGTTGTCTGGTAGGCGAATGTGGGATCAAGCTGATCCTGGACACTTACATCCGAAACTGCCCCACCAATGTTGTTTATATAGATCAGGTATTTGACCAAGGTTCCTTTGGGGAGAGTAGTTCCGGATGCGATTGGCGTACCATCAGTCAGGAAGGCCTTTTTGTATAAAACAGGGGTCACAGCACAACTCGATTCAAAAGCGCCCATATCAGGAGCGGTGCTGTTGAATTTTGTTGCATCAACGGGGGGGATCAAATCAGGTTGAGGACCGTCATTTGCCGCATCACAGGCAGTGTCATCACCAGCTCCACCAAGGTCACAGCCGGCATCTATGGCGACACTTGGCACCCCACAATCCAGGCTAAAATCCTTGCTGGCATAATCAGTGAAATTAACCGGGGTGGTGGTGATATATGTCCCGTCAATTCCTTGCCCATTGCAACATCCAGAGCCGTTCCCTGGCGAATTAAAACTATCGGTTACAAAGTTATAGCCACCGGTAAAGGGCATGGTGGTGTCGTAGCCAAAATTGGCATTTCCGGTCAGTATATTATTCTTAATTATGGTGCCGGTCCCGGCATTCTGGATGCCGTCATCGGTGTTGCCATCGATGGTGTTGTTGTAGATCCTGACCCCTGTCGCACTGTTCGTGATACGGATCCCGGAGAAACTGCCAGATGTACCGTTGTCCCTGACCAGGTTCTTGGCAACGGTAAGCGAACTGATCCCGTTTGTATTGTTGATGTAAATACCATCCTGGCCACTGTCGTGGATCGTATTACCTTCAATAGTCGGACTCCCCGCAGTACCGGCATTCATGATGTAAATACCCCATGAACCTTGATAGGCAAGGAGGTTGCCCTCCCCAGCGTTCAGACCGCCAAATTTCAAGCCCTGCCCGGCTGCAAGGCTTACCTGGATGGCATAGAACGAGTTGCCGATATTTTCCGAACCGGTCGGCCCGGAACCGAAGGTGTTACCGTATGCTTCCAGATTGCTGGCAGTATCGTAGTAGATACCCAGGCCAACTCCGGAAATAATGTTTCCCTCGTTTGCAGCCGGACCACCGATCAAAGAACCGTCGGAGGTGCCACCGATCCTGATCCCGTGGTTATTGCCAGCCATGGCCAAAGTACCGGTACGATCGGTGCCGATATAATTGCCCTGAATTGTGCTGGCAGCGGAAGAATTGATATAGATCTGATAACTGGAATGGCCGGAAATAATGTTTCTCTGCCCGACCCCCGAGCCGCCGATCTGGGCCGAGGCACCGGCTGTGGTCATGACACCGAAACCGCCCAGTCCGCCGTCATTTTCACCAATAGCGTCGATACCGATATAGTTGCCGTAAATATTGATATTGGTGGTACTTGCACCTGTGGCGACGATGCCTGCGGTACCGCCGCCAAAGCCGTTAATAGCGAGTTCCTGGATCGTGACATTTCCGACATTATTGATATAGATCGGCGATACCGCAGCACTGTCGGCACCGTTCAGCTCAATCTCCGGCCCCCTGGCATTGGAATCAACTGCTGAATTGATCCGCTGGGTAGATCCGTCAATGGTGGTACCGGAATCAGTTATGCCAAGCCAGGTAGGTACCGGATCCAGAACGATCCGCCACCAGTTATCTGCACCGTCATTTTGGCTTGCTCCCACCTGCATCCGGAACTGACTGTAATTAGCCGTGGTGGATCCCGCCGAACCAATAGCATTGGCGTTCTTTACAAACTGCCGCAGGGACCCCTGTTTGCTGCGGGTGGCTGCATTATTTGCATCTTCTTCTTCGTTGACGATCAGGTTATAGGCAAACCCGAAATTCACGCCGGCAACACTGCCACCACTCACCGTTACTGAAAGCCAGGTATCACCAGGACCAGCGTTATCACCGGTTGCGGTATCATCAACTGTCGCGTTCTGGCCGCCGTACATAGCTGCCGAATCGCCCCAGGTCATTTCTGGCAAAGGCTCGGCGCAGGTACCCGGAACACAAGCATTAAACCCGCCCATCGGTGCTGTTTCATCGGGGCCGCCGGAGTCATCACCAATAGTTGCAGATCTGACCCTGACTTTGTAAGTACCATCAACAAGCGCACCAAAGGTGAAATCACCGTTCATATCTGTGGTGGTAGACCTTTGATAGACATCTGCGTTGTCATATAGTTCTACATCAACATTCTGCAGGCCGAGATCACCAGCATCTCCCGTCCAGTTGGCTGCAGTACCGTTGAAATCCGAATCTTCGTAAACCCGCCCCGATATTGAGTATGCCCCGAGGCAACCCGCTTCAAAAGCGCCCATGTCAGGCCCTATACTGTTCCATAGACCTGCTGTACCACCGTTCATATCAGGCTGGTCACCAGCCAGGTCGATACCAGCATTTATGGCCGGGCTACTGCATTCTGTCAGTGAATAGTCCGCCAGGTACTGCGGGTCTGAACTGAAACTTGTTGCAACATCAAGAGCCCCGGTGCTTATCTGTCCCAGTCCGTTTGTGGGGGCAGTAGCGTTATCGGTCACCAGATTATTTGATTCGGTTGTGATGCTTCCGCCAGCGATCCTTATTCCGTAACCGGCGTTGCCGGTGATGATATTATTTCGAATTATCGCATTTGGACCTTCTACCGAGATCCCATCACCACCAGGGGAACCGTGTATGGTGTTGTGGTAAACCTTAAAGCCGTCACCAATAGAGATCTCGTCTAAGGGCTGTCGTGATGAATTATTCCGGATCAGATTCTTCGATATGACACCGTTAGAGGATCCAGCCAGGGCGACTATCCCAGACAATCCCTGGTCCCTTATCTCGTTGCCAATGATATTAGCTCCATCACCATTGGCAGTAAGATAGATCCCTCTTTCCCAGTTATAGGCAATAAGATTGCCTTCACCGGAATATACACCGCCTATGACCGAGCCTGACGAATCGACATTAACGCCACTGAGGTCGTTCTGGTAGGTGTAATCAACAGCCGTGTTTGCGGCATCGATCCCGATATAATTGCCGTAAAGAGTAGCGCCGGTCGCACCACCGCCAGTTATTGAAACACCATGCCCGCCAAAACGATTGATCGTCAATTCCTGTATCCTGACATTCGCGGCATTATTGATTGTAAATCCGTTAACCGCACCTGCCAGGTTTCCGTTTATCTCGATTTCGGGACCAAGGGCATTCGTATCTAACCCGGAATTTATCCTCTGGGTGGATGCATCAATTACGGTGTCGGAATCAGTGATGTCTGCAAACGCGACGGACGGAGTTATAGTCGCCACTCCGGCGACATAATTAGGGTCAGTTGTTCTGCCAAGCGGGTCCACAGAAGATGCGATCATGAATTGGCTGGAATTCGCCCCGGCTATGACATTGGCGTTGTCGATGAACTGGTCCAATGACCCCTGATCGACCGCCTTGGCATTTGATATCAGGTTGTAGGAAAAACCGAGATCGATCCCGGTTAGATCGCTGGAAAGGGCTATCACAACATTGGTATCACCGGCCCCGCCGACATTATTGTCGCCGGTGGCCGTATCATCCACCTGGCTATCATTACCGCCTAAGGCGCCATTCGAACCGTTGCCCGTGACACCATTATACTCGTAGGTTTGTTCGGGAAGAGTACCGGGACCGGCTCCGGTTATAGTTGCTGAACGCGCCCTTACGTAATATGTCCCGGTTGGCACCCCGGTTATGGAGTAGTGGCCACCACCGGCAGTAAACGCATCAGCATCGACAACCCAATTACCTGTACTGTCATAGAGTTCAACTTCCACGCCATCCAGACCGACATCGGTTGCACCGCCGTCATACGCGGCACCCGCCCCGCCCGCATAATCGACATCTTCAAAAATTCGCCCTGATATCGTATAGGCCGGTATATAGGTCACATAGACATAGACCTGGCCCAGATAGCTTATTGAAGAACCGTTATGGGTTACCCCTATCTTGAGGTTGTCGAGATCGGTCGTAGTCCAGGACAGACCGGTCAATTGATAATTTAAAAGTTGGTACCCTCCAACCACAAGGGGTTCAACCGGACCCTGTTGGAGCCCACCGCCAATGTCATAACTGAGAAGATATTCGGCCCCACCACCTGCATTCACACGGAACCCCTGGGCGAAGATCTCGATCCCGGTAATCGTCGAAGCGGCGGGTATACCAAGAACTGCGCTATCCTCAAGATCGAACAGGGCCACATCTCCTGCGACATTCGTACTTATATTTTTGGTCCCATCATTATCAACGGCCAGCGGGTATCCTGTCGAAGCGTTGCCCAACTGATCGTTGACACAATCGAAACCATCGGCACATCCGTTCAAGTTCGTAAAAACATCCACAGTTGATGCAATAGGATGGAGCGCGACAAGATTGGAGCTGGAACCGGCCCCACCATCGGTGGTCATCATGATGGTACCGTTATCACCGCAGATGTAACCCGTCAGACCATCGACAAAATAGATGTCATTGAAATTAAACCCCGAACTTGGCGGCGCCTGCGGAATCCAGGTCAATCCGCCATCAGTGGTTTTGAGGATCGAGTCAGACATGCCGGTGGCATATCCGATATTGGTATCAACGAAATATAAACCGTTAAGCTGACTGGTGGTGGTCGAAGTCTGGGCCACCCAGTTAAACCCACCATCGGTGGTCTTGATAATGGTTCCGTTAGCGCCGACAGCCCATCCTGTATTGGCATCGACAAAATGGATATCGAACAAGTCAACGGCCGGTACACCGCTGGTCGGTGTGTTCCAAGAGCTGACTCCGTCGTAAATATAGATAGTCCCGCCGGTCCCGGCGATCCAACCGGTGGTTGAATTTGTGAAGAACACCGACTGCAGGTTGGCCGAACCCGTGGTCTGGGCTACCCAGGTCTCTCCTGCATTGGCCGTGATGTAAATGGTACCGTTCTCACCTACCGCCCAGCCGTTCTGATCATCGTAAAAATGAACATCGTTCATCTGCACCCCGGAACCGGTTATCTCCGGGTTCCAGACAGCACCGGAACTTGTCGACCGGTAAACGGTATCTGCATTTCCAGCTGTAAATACGTTCGGGTCCTGAATATCAATATTGGCCACGTGGATATTATTCCACCAGACAGCACGGGTATCGGTATCCAGAGCGTACAGGTAGCGATAGGAATTATTAGATGCGGCGATGGTCAGGGTATTTACGAGAACTGTACGAGCTGCATCGCTATAGACCGAAACAGTCATATTGGCGCCATCGTTAGTTGCTTTGCCATAGAGGACCGTGTCACGATACGCCTTGTTGATATCGACGTTTACAAAGACTACTGCATTATTGTCATATAGTTCGAGTCTGATCGCCCCGGAAGGACGTTCAAAAGTGCAATATGAATAGCCTTCTGCCAGGTTTTCATAAGGTGTAATCGCATTATCGACTACCCATGGGCAACTCCAGTTGAAATCACGAACTAGTCCGGGGCCGACGATAAATTCAAAAAGATGCTCAAAACCGGCGGCATCCGAAAAATATCCAGCTCCGAAATCCTGATAGACATAAACATCATCGCCAATAACAGAATCGCCGCTTATGGCAAATTCGTGTCGATTAGTGGTCGTTGGATTAACCGTGACGATATCCGGTTCCGGAGCATTATTGTCTTCCTCGATATAGGTTTCGAAGTTTTCGTAGGCCGGGACCCCAACCACATCAGAAGCAAAATGGACACCGTTAAGATTGGTACCGCCGGAGATCGATCGATCAACAAAGGTTGTCCCGTCAGTAGTAAGGGCCACGGCACCGTTATCACCGACACAGACGCCGGTGGTGGCATCGGCAAACCAGGTACCGTTAAGATTCTCGGAGGTTGGTGAAGCAACCTGGGTCCAGCCTGCAAATGATGGTGAGGCAGAGATTAGAGATAGGAGTAAGGTCAGAACT
>CBDVDF010000002.1:0-17691 GCA_965372675.1 uncultured Desulfobacterales bacterium | reverse complement strand
AGTGGCCCGGCCGATGCCGGTGCCGAGATCTTCCCAGACCTTGTCCACGTCATCCTTTTTGATCCCGACCAGGGCCAAGCGATGGCCGGAAGTTATCTTGGTGATCGGGATATCATATTTACGGACCACCTCCACCAGTTTCTCAAGAACTTCCAGGCTCAGAAGACCGGCCGGGGTCCGAGGTACAATGGCATAGGTTTCTTTGTCGCGCTGCAGAATACTTCCATCTGGGCTATCAGACATTTTTAAGCTCCTAGTTTATTTTCTTTGCCCATCACAGCCCTTAAGGCGCTAATCCTCTCCAGAAGCGGCGGATGGGAATAATGTAAAAACACATAAAAAGGGTGCGGGGTGAGATTGGCCAGGTTGTGGACCGAGAGCTTTTTCAGGGCCGAGATCAGGCTTTCGGGCTCGCCGGTCTTCTCGCCGGCAAAACGGTCCGCCTCAAATTCATTGTGGCGTGACAGCATATTCATCAATGGCGAGAGAACCATCTCGATCGGCGTAAAGAGCAGCCCGAAAAAGATCATCCCGGCATAAACAGAGCTGTGCTCCATCTGAAAGGCGGCGAACAGGCCCGAATGGCTGATGAATATTCCCAGCAGGTAAAGCATCACTCCGGTATGGACAATGGAGATCATCATTCCCTGGAGGATATGCTTCTTCTGGTAATGGCCGATCTCGTGGGCGAGGACGCCGACCAGTTCCGGCACCGTCTGCTTTTCGATCAGGGTATCGAAGAGGGCGATCCTTTTATTCTTGCCAAAGCCGGTAAAAAAAGCGTTTGATTTGCTGGAGCGCTTCGAACCGTCCATCACAAAGACGTTCTGCAGCGAAAACTCCACCGTCTTGGCAAAAGCGAAGATCGCTTCCCGCAACTCTCCCTCTTCAAGGGGGGAGAACTTGTTGAACAGCGGCATGATCCAGGTCGGGGCGATGAACTGGATCAGCAAGGTGAAGGAGGTGACCGCCGCCCAGCACCAAAGCCAGGCCACGTTGCCAGTGGTGGCAAAAAACCAGAGGACCGCGGCCAATAACGGTCCACCAAGGATGACCGCCAGCAGCAGGCCTTTGAGAAGATCAGCAACAAAGGTCTTCGGAGTAGTCCGGTTGAAACCGAAACGCTCTTCAATAACAAAGGTCGAATAGAGGCTGAAAGGCATGGAGAGGAGGGTTTTGGCCAGGATCAGCAAGCCGGTGAAGATCAGGCCGTTGACCACCGCCCCGAACTGCCAGCCCCTGACCAGCTGATCAAGATAATTGAAGCCGCCCAGCTGCCAGAAGATCAGCAACACCGCCAGATCGAAGATGCCGGTGATAAAACCGAACCTGGTCCTGACCCGGGTGTATTGCTGTGAGCTGGCATATTTTTCACCGTCGTATACCCCGGAAAACTCCCCGGGCAGCTCTGGGTCAAGGGCCTGCAGGTTAAGCCGGTCGGCGACGGTCTCCAGGATAAAGCCGGTCAGCAGGGCGATCAGTATTATTAATCCATAAATGTTCATCGGCTCCTGATTAATCTGAGAATGGCAGAATGTCAACATTGACAGAGCAGGGAAAGCGTTGTCAAATGAGTCTTAAACTTGATAAAAGAGAGAAAATGGACTTCAAACTTATCGCCTTTAACGGCCGCTATATCCATTCCTGCCCGGCCCTTTTTTATGTCAGGGAGGAACTGCAGAAAAACCTGCCGGCGGCAGAGATAAATCTCTGCCAGTTCACCATCAATGACCCCTATTACGACACCCTGCTGAAGATCAGTAGGGGTGCACCCCGGGCAATCTTTTTTTCCGTCTATATCTGGAACGGCGCCCTGGTACTGAGGCTGATCACCGATCTGGCCCGGATCATGCCACAAACCAGCTTCATCCTCGGCGGCCCCCAGGCTGCCGCCTTCGATAGCGATGAGCTACCGGAAAGATGCACCGTGATCAAAGGTGAAGTCGAGGGGCTGGGTCCGGCCTTTTACACGGACCTGGAGGACGGCAAGCTGCAAGCGGTTTATCAATCAACTCCGGGCCAACCTTTTCCATCACCTTATAACGATGACGACCTGGCGACGGAATTACAGAATCGCCATATATATTATGAATCGGCCCGCGGCTGCCCCTTCAACTGCAGCTACTGCCTCTCCTCGGTCGAGCAGGGCGTAAGCTGGAAAGAACTTGAACTGGTCAAAGAAGAACTGACCGCCATCCTGCAGCACAACCCGAGGATCATCAAGTTCGTCGACCGAACCTTCAATGCCAGACCGGAACGGGCCTTGGAGATCTGGCGCTTCCTGGCCAATCAACCGGGACAGACCCTCTTTCATTTTGAAATGGCCCCCGACCTGTTCAGCGAAGAGATGTTTGCTTTTCTGGCTGGATTACCCCCAGGCCGTTTCCAGTTCGAACTGGGCATCCAGTCAACCAACCCCGCCACCCTGGCCGCCGTCAATCGGGTCATGGAGCTGGACAAAGTAGACACCAACCTACGCCGTCTCTCCGCCCTGGACAATATCCACCTCCATGCCGACCTGATCCTCGGCCTGCCCGAAGAAACGGACACCAGCTTTCGCCAGGCCATTAATGATGTTTTCAAGATGGCCCCCCATTATATCCAGATGGGCCTACTCAAAGTCCTGCCATCGACGGCGATCAGCAGCACCCCCGGCCTGGTCCACTGCCGTCAACCACCTTATCAGATTCTGGCCACCGCCAATATGGACCAACAGACCATCAGTCATTTTTATTGGCTGGGCGAGTGCCTTGAAGCCTTCCACAACAACCGTTATTTCCCCAGCCTCTTCAAATATCTCAGGGAACAGGAAGAAGATTTTTGTGTTTTCCTGGAAAAGCTCCTACAGACCTGCCAGGAGCATAATTTTTTCAGTTTGGCCACCACCCAGAAATTCCTCAACGAACTGCTGTTCAGAACAGTGGCCAGCAGGCCGGACGGGTCACTACTCCATGAATTACTCCGTTACGACTGGCTGCGCTGCGGACACCGTTTCCTGCCCGACTGTCTCGATCCCGAAGGAGAGGAGATCCAGCCCAAAAAGCTGAGTCGGACGATGGCCCAAAACCTGCCGCCATTCTATGATTACCGCAACCGCGACAAATTCTTCCGAAAGGCGGCATTTGCCCGCTTTTCAGGTGGTGCCCTGCAGCAGCTCGGCCTAGCCAACGAAAACAGGGAAGGGGTGATCTGCTTTCTTCCCAAGAAAACAACCGGAATCCATGTTTTCCAGCAGGCAGCACTGTTACCCTGAGGGGGGATTCCACTCCTCGGTTAACTTATTTAAATATTTTTTTAATCACTCCACGAAGACCGGAAGAGGACTTCTTTTTAGCTGGAGAGGGTTTTTTTTTGGGTGGTGCAAACATGGTGAGCTTATCGTCATCCGCAGCCATGGACAGGCCTTTTTTGTCTACATCCAGGATCCCTACCGATCCGGAAACCATGGTGAATTTCCCAACCTTTATCTCGTCTTTATCTGTAACAAGAGTCCGGTCGTTGATCTTTTTGCCATTCACCCAGGTCCCGTTCGTGCTCCCTTTGTCGGTCAAATGGTCACGACCTTTTTTATCCACTTCCACCAGTGTATGTTCCCGTGAAATACTCGGATTGTCGAGGGTAACATCAGCTTCTGATGTCCGCCCGATAACGATGGGTTTTCCCTCGTAAACAACAAAGCGATGTACAGGCTTCTCTTTCAGCATCAATGTCCAGACTCTCAACGGTTATCCTCCCTGAAGAAACTTTAATACTTTCAGGACCATCTTCTGTCGTTGCCCTGAAATAATTTAATATAAAGTATCGGCTATTAAACTTGTAGAAATTATTTTTACATGGCAGCGGTATCGACAAATAGAGCCTTCGGCCGGCTTGATTTGTCCCTTAAAAAACATTAGGTTAAAAAGTTCATTTTATCCCGGTATAAGACCATTGAGCAATCATGCCTTGTACCGCTTGTGTCTTTCATATTGACGATCATTATTCCCTTCAAAACGGTTCTCCATGCGCGATTTAAAAAAACTGGGCAAATATAAGATCCAATCCGTCCTTGGCCAGGGGGCCATGGGAATTGTCTACAAGGGAATCGACCCGATCATAGAGCGCACCGTTGCCATAAAGGCCATTCGTAAAGATGCCTTCAGCCCGGCGGAGATGGAGTCAGTACTTGAGCGTTTTAAACGCGAAGCTCAGGCCGCAGGTCGCTTACACCATCCCGGCATCGTCACCGTCTTCGAGTACGCCGAAGAAGGTGAAAATGCCTTTATCGCCATGGAATATGCAAAAGGCCGGGAACTCCAGGATTTTCTCGATAACAGCGAAAAATTCCCCCTCAACACAGCGATCGACATTGTCACCCAGCTCCTGGATGTTCTTGTTTACTCCCACGCACGAGGGGTGATCCACCGCGATATCAAGCCGGCCAATATTCTCCTGGTCGATGATGGCCAGATCAAGGTCATGGATTTCGGCATAGCCAAGATCGAATCTTCTACTCTTACCCAGTTCGGTGATGTTTTCGGCACTCCGTCCTACATGTCTCCGGAACAGTTTGCCGGGCAACCTGTGGACAAACGAACCGATCTTTACTCGGCCGGGGTCCTCCTCTACCACCTGCTTACCGGGGAAAAACCGTTTCCTGGCGACTCAGTAACCAACATTATGCACCGGGTAATGACCACTGAGGCCCCAATACCATCCGAGATTAATGTTCAGGTGCCCTCTTCCCTCGACAAGGTATTACGGAAAGCCCTGGCCAAGAACAAGGAAAAACGTTACCAGACGGCAGACGAGTTCAAGGCCGCCTTGACCAAAAAATCCCTGATCGATGATACCTTATCGGCGGATCTGTCCGGGAAAACCAATGATGAACTGAAGACGATGTGTGCTACGGCCGGGATCACCGGGTTCAGTAAAAAGAATAAAAAACAACTGATCGAAGCTCTCCAGGAAGCAGGTAATGATACTTCTGCAATTCTTAAAGCAAACCTGACATCCGGTGGAATGGCCACATCCAAACATGCGAATGACCCAACAGTTGCCGATCATGCGGATCAGCAGGGGGAATATGACAAGACAGTATTTGAACCACCTGAAGCCGAGAGTAAAAAAGTTAAGAAAAAACCCTTCCGGAAGAAAGTTAAGCAGGTCCGAAACATTTTGCTTGTGACCTTTTTAGCCATATTAGGTCTTGCGGGATGGACAGTATACTCGGAAGATCTTTCCTACCAGGAAATTAAACAGATCGTAAAAACTATCGAGGAAGATCCGGCCTCAGCTTTCGATGAATACATGACGATCGCAAAACAGAGGTCCAAGGAGGTTGCGGTATTTGCTGCAGATCAACTCATAACAATTATAAAAAATAAGCGGCAAGACATTTCGGGATCGGTTCCCGAGCAAGGTACAACCGTCCCAAAAAAGAAGGTCACAGAGATTCGGGCAGCGGTTCCCGAGCAGGATGCAATGGTTGCAGAAGAGAAGACCGAAGATATTCCGGTCTCAGTTCCCGAGCAGGACACAACCGTCGCAAAAGAGAAACCAAAAAAGATTCCGGCTCCCGAGCCAAAATCAACTGTGGTCGAGATATCTCAATCGTCAAAACATAAATCAACAAAGTAATTAACAAAAAATAGAGGCCATACATTTACTGGCCACTCCCTCCCCCCCTCGATAAGGGAGAAAAGCCTTTCGTTTTCCTGTGTTATTCTGGTCTTGAGAGCTAGGAGACTATCTCCTTGGTCTCGGAGACAAAACCATCCTGTGGTTAGCTATGGATGCTTCCAAAGACCATCTATTATCGTATTTCAGGAAAACCTCCACCCTGTTCATGCCATAAAATCCTAGCATCCTGACTCAACTGCAGGGGGGCACCTACCTTTTGCCCACACATCTACCTTAATTAGTACTGTAAATATTTTTCTCTTGACGCCCATTCAAACGTTCGTTTAAAATGAGTGTATGATTAAATTAGGGAAAAAATAATGGACCAATCAAACGCCACAGACACCAAGCAGATCATCCTAGACAAGGCCGAAGAGCTCTTCGCCGCCAAAGGCTATAAAGGCACCTCTCTGCGAATGATCACCACTGCCGCCAAAGTAAACCTGGCCGCCGTCAACTACCACTTCGGTTCCAAAGAAGGGTTGGTGGCCGCCGTCATCGACCGCCGGATCGTGCCCCTGAACGAGCAGCGCTGTCAGCGCCTTGCAGAGGTTGTTGCCAAGGCTGAGTCAGCCGGCACCAGCCCGAAATTATCCGAAGTGCTGCTGGCCTTTATTGAACCGACCCTGTTGCTTCCCGAATCAGCTCCCGGGGCCAGGAATTTCGTTACCCTGATCGGCCGGGCCATGGCCGATACCGATGAAACGGCCCGGCGGATATTTCTCAAGCACATGGGCACGGCGATCCAGATGTTCCACGATGCCCTGGCCAAGGCCCTTCCCGAAATACCGGCCGACATCCTTTACTGGCGGCTTAACTTCGTGATCGGCGCCCTGAGCCACACCCTGCGATGTATCGATAAATGCCCGGTACCCCTCGACTCCGCCAAGCCGCGTGACTCCCAACATCTAGTCGAGCTGCTTCTGCCGTTTGTCACCAGTGGCATGGAGGCGCCTTTATGAAAAGGTTTTTTTTCTTATTGTTAATTGTCAGCCCGCTCGCAGGTTGCAGTGTCTACAGCAGCAACCTGCCGGAACTGCCAGGGCCGCTGCCTGATAAATATATTGAATCAAGAGGTGGAGAAGAATTCGCCGAACCGGGCCGCTTCTGGGAACAATTCAACGATCCCCAGCTCAACCAGCTTGTCACAGAAGCCCTGGACGGCAACCTCACTATCAAACAAGCCCTGGCCCGCTACGACCAGTTTACCGCTCTGGAAAAAATCAGCCGGGCCAGCCTGCTGCCGTTCCTGAACCTGGCCGGTTCGGCCAGCCAGGACGAATCCCTGAGCACAATGGGCAGCAATGAAGGGACCAGTCTCAGGCTCTCGGCCGTCGCCGGTTACGAACTTGATCTATGGGATAAACAGGGCAAAGGCCGTGACAAGTCTTCTTTTAACCGCCAGGCCTCTGTAGCCGATATCAAAACGGCCTATATCAGTGTTGCTGCCCAGGTCACCGACCTCTATTTTCTGCTGATTGAGCAACGGGCTCAACTGGAGCTCAGCGACGGGATCATTGACAGTCAGGCAGACACCCTGGCCCGGATGGAAAGTCGCTACGAAGCGGGATTGGTCCAGGCTCTCGACGTCTATCAAGCCCGGCAGAATATCTTGGCATCCAGGGCTGCCAAGCCGGTTTACCAGGCCAATCTTGCCAAGGGCAGCCATGCCCTCGCCAGCTTGCTGGGCCGCTTTTCAGAGCCGGGACTGGGCGGCGAAAAATCAAATCTTCTCAAACTGGATAACGAGGTCCTGCCCGGTATCCCCTCCGAATTGATTGCCCGTCGCCCTGATATTCAGGCTGCCTTTTTAAGGCTCCAGGCCAAAGATGCCGAGGTGGCCATCGCAGTGGCTGATCGTTTCCCATCGTTCAATCTCACCGCAGTCTTCGGCACCGGACGGCTGGATTACACTTCTGTTATTTCCGATACATTCTGGAACCTGCTGATGGAAGCAGTCTTGCCCGTATTCGACAACGGCAGGCGGAGGGCCGTTGTCGAACAGCGTAAAGCCATAGTCGAAGAAGAACTTGCCCGCTACCACCAGACAATCCTCTCAGCGATCCAGGAAGTTGAGGATGCCCTGGCCTCATACCGTTACGGGCTTGTTCAGCTGAAACTGCTGGAAGAGAGGCATATCGCTACCACCGCTACCCTGAGGCTGGCCGAGGACCAGTACTTTGAAGGTCTTACCGAGTACCTGTCGGTCCTGACCGCCCAGGTGGCCCATTTTAATGTCCAGCGACAGCTGTTAAGCAGCCGTCGTCAATTAATATCTGACCGGATCAGCCTGATGCGTGCCCTTGGCGGCGACTGGATGGTGAATAGAATGAATACTGACTTCTCATGAGAAACTTCTTACACAGCAAAGATATGAATAAACCCCGAAGAGATTCAAAATAATCTCTCACAAAAAGGATAAAACAAATGAGTTCCCGAGAGAAATTAATCAAGATCGGCCTGCCATTTTTGATCCTGGCAGTTATCGGTGTCATAACGGTGATAATGATCAAGAGCCGAAAAAGTCCCGAAAAAACAGCCCAGATCGATCGCGGCGCCTTGGTTGAATCCATGATCGCCGAGAGGTCCAGCCGCCAGGTGACGATCAACTCCACCGGTACCGTCCAACCCCGCCAGGAAGTGACGATATCCCCCCAGGTCAATGGTAGTGTGACCGCCATTGCCCCACAATTTCTCGCCGGCGGTTTTTTCAAAAAAGGCGCTTTACTCTTTGAGATCGAAACCATCGACTACGAACTGGCCCTTGAGCAGGCCCGGGCCGCACAGGCCAAAAGAGAGTTTGAACTGAGTTCGGTAGAATCAAGAGCCCGTATCGCCAGGTGGGAATGGGAAAGACTAAAAAAAGGCCAGGAGGCACCGGTAAACTCTCTGGTCCTCTATGGACCGCAACTTAAAGATGCCAAGGCCAATCTGGCCTCGGCCAAGGCCGTCCTCAAACAGGCGGAGCTGAACCTGGCCCGAACCAGAGTCACAGCCCCTTTCAATTGCGTGGTCCGCTCCGAAAATGTCGATAAGGGACAGTATGTCAAAGCCGGCAGTGGTGTGGCGGTCATCGCCGGCACCGACAAGGCCGAAGTGGTGGTGCCGGTTGACCTGGACGATCTGCAATGGCTGGCCGTTCCAGGCCCCACTAACAAGGGCAACCGTTCTTCGGCCAGGATCAGCCTGAACAGCGGCAGCAGATCCTATTCCTGGCCCGGTAAGATCGACCGGCTCCTCGCCGAGGTTGATCCCCAGGGTCGAATGGCGCGCCTGGTGGTGACAATTAAAGATCCCTACCTGCTTAAAAAAGATGCTGATCAGGGTCAACCTCCACTGGCAATCGGTAGTTTCATCGAGGTTATTTTCCAGGGCAAAGAGATTCCTGAGGTTTTCGCTCTGCCTCGCCAGGCCTTTCGTGACAACAACACGGTCTGGATCATGGATGAGAACAATTTGCTTCGGATCAGGCCGGTAACTGCCGTCCGCCTGGAAAGAAAAGAGGTCTTTATCAGTGAAGGGATCAAAAGCGGCGATCGAGTTATCCTGACCAACCTGACCGGGGCAGCCGACGGCATGAAATTACGCTCCGCCAACCGAGGAGCAGGATCATGAACAACTGGATCGCCTGGATGGCCCGAAATCACGTGGCCGCCAACCTGCTGATGGCGCTCTTTATCGTCGGTGGTCTAGTCATGGTTTTTCAGGTCAAGCAGGAAGTATTCCCGGAGATCGAACTGGACTGGATCTCGACCACCGTGGTTTATCCAGGGGCCAGTCCCGATGAGGTTGAAGAAGGCATTGTTCTGCAGATCGAAGAAGCGATCGGCTCCGTCGACGGTATTGAAGAGATCAAGTCGGTGGCCGCCGAAGGGGCCGGAACCGTCAACGCTAAAGTTCGCTCCGGAGAGAACCCCGACCTGGTCCTCCAGGATATCAAGAACGAGGTAGACAGGATCACCACCTTTCCCGGCGAGTCCGAGAAACCGATCGTCGCCAAACTCGTCAACCGACGGGAAGTAATTTCGATAGTTGTCTATGGCAACGCCTCGGAAAGATCATTGCGGGAGCAGGCCGAACTGGTTCGTGACGAGTTGCTGGCCATGCCAGAGGTCACCCTGGCCGAACTGAGTGGAGTGCGCCCTTACGAGATCTCTATCGAGATCAGCGAAAATAATTTGCGCCGCTATAACCTGACCCTGACCAAAGTCGCCCAGATCATCCGCCAGACTTCCCTGGACCTGCCGGCCGGCTCCCTGAAAACCGAAAGTGGCGAGATCCTGGTCCGCACCAAAGAAAAACGTTATACGGAGCAGGGCTACGGAGAGATCCCGGTGGTTGTCAAAAAAGACGGCACAGAGGTACTGCTCAAGGATATCGCCGAGATCACCGACGGTTTCGAGGAAACCGACCAGTTTGGCCGCTTCGATGACCAGCCGGCGGCAATGGTCAAGGTTTTCCGGGTCGGAGACCAGAAACCGACCGTCATCTCCGATCTGGTCTATAAATATGTCCAGGACAAGGCCCCAACCATGCCTGAATCTGTCAAGATCTCCACCTGGTACGATACCTCGGAGATCTTCAAGAGCAGAATGAACCTCTTGATCAAGAACGCCTTCCTGGGACTGATCATGGTCTTTCTGGTCTTAAGTCTGTTTCTACAGATGCGCCTTGCCCTCTGGGTAATGCTCGGCATCCCGATCTCTTTCCTTGGTGCTATTCTCCTGATGCCAAGCATCGATGTCTCGATCAATATGATCTCTTTGTTCGCCTTTATCATGGCCCTCGGGATCGTAGTCGATGATGCCATTGTGGTCGGAGAGAACATCTTCGAACACCGCCAGCAAGGCAAACCATACCTGCAAGCTGCGATCGATGGCGCCCAGGAAGTAGCGGTTCCGGTAACTTTCTCGATCCTCACCTCGGTTGCCGCCTTCGTGCCCCTGGTCTATGTCAGCGGCACCATGGGCAAGTTCATCATGGTTATCCCGATGGTAGCGATCACCATCCTGCTTATCTCGCTGGTCGAATCCCTGTTCGTGCTACCGGCCCACCTCTCGTTGGGCGAAGGCAAGGGTAAAGAGGAATGCCCGAAAGAGCAGAAGAAGAACGGCTTTTTCTGCCGCCTCCGAGAGAAATTCACCATCTTTCTCGACTGGTTTATCAATATCCATTACCGGGATTTCCTCGACCTCTGCATCCGCTATCGATATGTAACTTTTGCCATCGCCCTGGGTCTATTGATGCTGGCCGTAGGCACCGTCAAGGGCGGGATCGTTAAGTTCCGCTTCATGCCCCTGGTGGAAGGGGACCGGATCACCGTCAATATCGAAATGCCACGCGGCACCCTGGTGGAAGATACTGCCAAGGTCCAACAACGACTCATCGAAACAGCCAAGGAAACCGTCAGCCATTTCGACAAGATCGAGCCGTCCGAAAGATCGGTAATGCGCCATCTTTACTCGGTTTCGGGCGGCACCATTTCCCAGGGCGGCCCCCGGGGCGGCAGCACTTCTTCGGCCCCCCACCTGGCCAGCATCGTCATGCTGCTTACCCCCTCCGAAACCAGAGAGATCACTTCGACCGAGATCAGTAGACACTGGCGGAAACTGGCCGGCGAGATCCCAGGGGTCGACCTGCTCTCCTTCGCATCCAACCTGGTCCACATGGGAGCCAATATAGACGTCAGTTTTGCACATGATGACTATGATGTTCTGGAGAACGCCTCTGGCCAATTGAAACAAAAACTGGCCGAATACCCGGGGGTTGAAGATATAGCCGACTCATACCCGACCGGCAAAAAAGAATTGAAACTCACCCTGACCACGCAGGCCCGAACCCTGGGCATCACCCAGGAGGAACTGGCCCGTCAGGTAAGGAGCGCCTTTTACGGGGCCGAAGCCCTGAGACTGCAACGGGGCCGCAATGAAGTCAAGGTCATGGTCCGTTATCCCGAAGAAGCCCGCCGCAGCCTCGAGGCCCTTGAAAATATGCGGATCCGCACCCCGGCCGGCGGCGAAATCCCCCTGCGCCTGGCCGCCAACATTGAAGCAGGACGCGGCTTCAGCGTCATCAACCGGACAGACCGAAAAAGGGTGATCAACGTCAGTGCCAGTGTCGACAACAAGATCGCCAATGCCGAAGAGATCATCGAGGACCTCAAGTCAGGCATTTTGACCGACCTCGCCAGAGACTACCCCGGCCTGACCTACGATATGGAAGGGGAGGCGAAAGAGCGCCACGACTCAATGCAGTCCATGGCGAAGGGCTTTATGATGGCCCTCTTTGTTATGTACGCCCTGCTGGCCATCCCTTTCAAGAGCTACAGCCAGCCGTTGCTGATCATGACCGCCATCCCCTTTGGTATTGTCGGCGCCATCCTCGGCCACCTGGTGACCGGCTATGATCTCAGCATCCTGAGCCTGTTCGGGATCGTCGCCCTCTCGGGGGTGGTGATCAATGACTCGCTGCTGATGATCGACCGGATCAACCGGAGTCGTAAAAATGGCGAGGAAATGCACGAGGCAATTCTCGGTGCCGGCCAACGCCGTTTCCGCCCGATCCTCCTGACCTCGCTGACCACTTTTTTCGGCCTGGCCCCGATGATCACGGAGACCAGCACCCAGGCCCAGTTCCTGATCCCGATGGCGATCAGCCTGGCCTTCGGGATCCTCTTCGCCACCGGCATTACCCTGATCCTGATCCCGACCACCTATTATGTCCTGGAGGATATCAGAAACCTGTTCAGCTTAAAACCGATCCATCAACGCCATGAGTAGTTGGATGTCACAGGGGTGCTACCTCTACGTCGGGAGAAATCTTAAGAAAAAGATTTTGCTACGCCCACAAGAAAGTGCCCTTGGGGTAGTCGAGATGACAAGCTAGCTGCTTTCCAGCACATTGTATTTAGCCTGTCATCTCGAACGAAGAGAGAGATCTTTCTGGATAGTAACCACCACAATTTTAGATACTCAAGATGAACCGAGGAGGTTGATAAAAACCACTACCCATCAGCCTTATCGACGTGGAGAGATCGCCGCGGTCATTCCATTCCCTCGCGATGACTAGATTAAGTCCCGTCACTGCGAGGAACCCTTCAGGGCGCGAAGCAGTCTCTCCTTTATATGACAAATCCGATAACCATCCAGGGACCGGCAAGCCGCCGGTCCTTTTTTATTTCTGGTATGTTATGATTCTGTCATGATCAACGACCGGAGCCGGGAGATACAGACGCAGCCGATCAGCGCTGACAGGAAAGCCCTGTTCGGCTGGAGCATGTATGACTTCGCCAACTCATCGTTCACCACCCTGATCGTCACCTTTATTTACGCGACCTATTTCACCAAGGCCATCGCCCCGGATGAAATAACCGGCACCATTCTCTGGTCAAGAGCGATCGCCATCTCCGGGATCAGTGTGGCCCTGCTCTCCCCCTTGCTTGGCACCATGGCGGACCAGAGCGGTCACCGTAAAAGATACCTGCTGATCAGCACCATAGTGGCGATAATCTGCGCCGCCATGCTCTACCGTCCTTTGCCGGGCCAGGTAATGACCGCCCTGGTCTGGTTTACCATCGGCAATATCGCCTTCGAATTGGGCTGCGTATTCTACAATGCTTTTTTACCGGACATCGCCCCCCCGGCGAAGATCGGCTCCATATCCGGTCTCGGCTGGGGTGTTGGTTATCTGGGCGGGCTATTCGCCATGTTGCTGGCCATGGTCAGCATGGTCAATCCGGAAACGCCCTGGTTCGGTCTGAGCAGAGAACTGGGCCAGAACATCCGTGCCACCAACCTGCTGGTTGCGGTCTGGTTCGGACTCTTCAGCCTGCCGATGTTTCTGCTGGTCAGAGAGCGAACCTCCCCTACCAAACCTTTCAATCCGGCCGCAGTTTCAACCAGACTCATTAACACCTTCAGGGAGATCAAGAAATATCGGCAGGTCTTCCGCTTTCTCCTGGCCCGCCTGATCTATAACGACGGCCTGATCACCATCTTTGCCTTCGGCGGCATCTACGCCGCCGGCACCTTCGACTTTTCATTTCAGGAGATCATGTTGTTCGGTATTGTCCTGAATATTACCGCCGGACTCGGCGCCTTTGCCTTTGGCTTCTGCGATGATCGGTTAGGCGGCCGGGCCACGGTGCTGATCAGTATCGGTGGGTTAATCATCGCTTCGCTGATCGCCCTGGCCGCGCCCGGTAAAGCCTGGCTCTGGGTGGCCGGAGCCCTGGTAGGTCTTTTCTCTGGCCCTAATCAAGCGGCCAGCCGCTCGCTGATGGCCCGGATGACTCCGGCCAGAATGGAGAACGAGTTCTTCGGTTTTTTTGCTTTTTCCGGTAAATTCACCGCCTTTCTGGGTCCTTTGATCCTGGGGATACTGACGGATATTTTCCGTTCCCAGCGGGTCGGCATGACCACGGTCCTGATCCTTTTTATCATCGGCGGCCTGCTGCTCCTGAAAGTTGACGAACAGGAAGGGATAGAAGCGGCCGGCAATATAGTGAGAAGTGAAAACTAAACACCCACCAGCTGAAGCTGGTGGGTTTAAGATTGCGGACCGATAAGCGAGTGCAGCGAGACTTCGAGAAGTCCAGCTTTTGACCGGCTATATCCGGTTCCAGCACGACATGAACCGCAGAATATCGAACAGGTAAGCGTAGACTCCGAGGAATAATGAATGATGAAGGACGGAATAGTTCTTATTTGAAAGAGTACCTCGGAGTATCGCTATCGCTCCCTTACCTCTTTCGATATTCTAAATTCCTTGTTCTACATTCGATATTCAAAAAAAGAAGCCGCAGGAACAGTTAAGGAGTCAGGAGTCATAAGAATGTTTGTTGTTAAGCCTTTATTCCGGAGTCTCACTAGGTTCGCTTACCTGAATACTGGATACTAAGTCATGAATAACCTCGAAACTTCATCAACAGAAGAAACATCCCAACAGCTCCTGACCCTCGTCAACCAGTTGGTCAAAGAGGTCCACCCCTCAACCTATCAACATCTGGATATCAGCATCGACAGCTCCTTCGACCGGGAGCTGGGCCTGGACAGTCTGACCCGGGTTGAACTCCTCTCCAGGGTTGAAAAGAAATTCTCGGTTTCCCTGCCGGAAAGAGTCCTGGCCACGGTCGAAACAGCTCGCGATCTGCTGCGGGCCATCCAGGCTGCCGGCCCGGTGGCAACAATCGAAAGCAAAGCCGGGCCGGCAGCTCTGCAAACCGGCGAAAAAGGCCTCGCCGCCCCGACAGCTGCAGCCACCTTGGTCCAGGTCCTGCAGCACCATGCCGAAAAGCATCCCGAGCGGACCCATATCCGTCTCTATAGCGATGAGGGAGAAGGGGAAACCATCAGCTATGGCGAGCTGCTGGCCGAGGCAAGCCTGCTGGCCGCCGGTCTCCAAGCTTCTGGTCTGGCCGTCGGCGAAGCGGTCCTGATCATGCTGCCGACCGGTCGAGACTACTTCATATCTTTTTTTGGAGTGCTACTGGCCGGCGGCGTGCCTGTGCCGGTCTATCCACCCGGCCGCCTGAAGCAGATAGAAGAACACCTGCAGCGCCATGCCGCCATCGCCGCCAACAGCCTGGCAAAGATCATGATCACCATGCCTGAGGCAACCGCTTTCACCAGGCTGATGCACACAAAAGTGGCAAGCTTAAATAAAATAGCCACCGTTGCAGAGATTCTGGCGCTGGGTAGCGGCCACCCCCTGCACCTGCCAGCCCTGTCAGGATCCAACACCGCCTTTCTCCAGTACACCTCAGGGAGCACCGGGATGCCCAAGGGCGTAGTCCTGAGTAACGCCAACCTGCTGGCCAATATCCGGGCCATGGGCAGGGTACTCGAAGTATCGTCGGAAGATGTCTTCATCAGCTGGCTGCCCCTCTACCATGATATGGGCCTGATCGGGGCCTGGCTGGGCAGTCTCTACTATGCCTGTCCCCTGGTGATCATGTCGCCCCTGACCTTTCTGGCTCGACCGGTCCGCTGGCTCAAAGCGATCAGTAGATATGGGGGTACCCTGGCGGCGGCCCCCAACTTCGCCTATGAACTATGCTACCGACGGATCGATGAAGAAGAACTCCGGGGTATCGACTTAAGCTCCTGGCGTGGTGCCTTTAATGGCGCCGAAGCAGTCAGCCCTACCTCCATGCAAGGCTTTACCGACCGCTTTGCACCGTATGGCTTCCGGCCGGAGAGCAAGATGCCGGTTTACGGCCTGGCCGAATCCTCTGTCGGTCTGGCCTTTCCCCCTCTGGGTAGAGGCCCGCGTATCGATCATCTTGACCGACAGGTGCTGATGAAAGAAGGCAAGGCGGAACCTGTCTCTTCCGCAACACCAGAGGCCCTCAGCCTGCCGGGTTGCGGGATGCCTCTGCCCGGCCACCAGATCAGGATCGTTGACGGTAACAATCGGGAACTTCCCGAGCGACGACAAGGCCTTATCCAGTTCCAGGGACCATCCACCACCAGCGGCTACTTCCGTAATCCGGAGCAAAGTAAAGAACTGTTTAACGGCCCCTGGCTTGATTCAGGAGACCTGGGTTATCTGGCCAATGGCGAACTCTTCATCACCGGCCGCAGCAAGGACATGATCATCAAGGCCGGTCGCAATATCTATCCGGTTGAGCTGGAAGAAGCGGTCAGCGGTATCGAAGGGATCCGTAAAGGCAATGTGGCGATCTTCGGCTGTACCGACCGACAAAGCGGCACCGAAAAAATGGTGGTCCTGGCCGAAACCAGAAAGAGAAAACAGGAAGACCAGGAAAAATTGCGGATTGCCATCAACACGGTGGTCAACGACCTGACCGGCACCGCTCCGGACGAAATAGTCCTGGCCCCACCGAACACGGTCCTCAAAACCTCAAGCGGCAAGATCAGGCGGCGGGCCAACCGGGAACTGTACGAAAAGGGTACCATCGGCAAGCCCTTGCGGTCGGTCAGGCTGCAGATCACCTGGTTTGCCCTCTCCAGTTTCTGGAGCCGCTTACGCCTGGTTTTCCGCCAACTGGGTGCCTTGACCTATGCGGGATACAGCTGGCTGCTCTTCTGCCTGGCCGCCCCACTGTCCTGTCTGGGGGTGGCGCTGTTGCCGACCGTTAATAGCCGCTGGCAGTTCAACCAGATCCTGATCCGACTGGTCTTCCGACTGGCAGGCATGCAGATCAAAATTGCCGGGGTTGAAAATATTCCAGCCCGAACTACGCCCTGTATCCTGATTGCCAACCATGCCAGTTATCTGGACAACATCATCCTGGCCGGCGCCCTGCCTAGACCTTTCGGTTTCGTCGCCAAGGCGGAACTGCGGGATAATCTGCTCCTGCGCTTCCTCCTGCCCCGGCTCGGGACCCAGTTCGTCGAACGCTTTGACAAAGAGAAGGGCGTGGCCGACTCACAGAAACTGGTGGCCCTGACCAGGAGCGGCCAATCCCTCATTTTTTTCCCGGAAGGGACCTTTATGCGGATGCCGGGTCTGCTGCCTTTCCGCCTCGGCGCTTTCGAGACTGCCAGCAAAGCAAATCTGCCGGTAATTCCGCTGGCGATCCGCGGCAGCCGCTCGATCCTCCGGGCCGACTCCTGGTTTCCGCGTCGAGGGATGATCCGGGTGGTGATCGGCGAACAGCTTGAAACCGCCGAGATCCTTCGCCGGTCCGGGGGTGATAGATGGCAGGCCGCCATTGAATTGCGCAACCGGGCCCGTTGCTGGATCCTGGCCCACTGCGGCGAACCGGACCTGGAGCACGAGTTGCCGCCCCTTCTTTTCACCAAAAAATCCCGTCAATAAAAAAGAGCGGCCGTCATTAATGACAGCCGCCCTTTTTATCTTTATTTTACGCGTTAATTACTTGGAATTATTGAATTTATACTCCTTGGTAATCTTGAAAACCACCGGGCTTAAGAGCAGCAGACCGATGAGGCTGGGGATCGCCATCAGGGCGTTCATGGTATCGGCCAGCAGCCAGACAAAGCTGATCTTCTGGACCGTACCGGTATAGACCGCGATCACCCAGAGGATCCGGTAGGGCAGGAT
>CBDVDF010000001.1:0-34341 GCA_965372675.1 uncultured Desulfobacterales bacterium | reverse complement strand
ATCAGCGTTGCACCTGGATCCTGATCAATGAGACGGGCCGGGATCAACTCGAGATCATGGATGAGATGGTCCGGGATTTCCTGGTCAAGCACGGTTGTTGAAAGGATTCTCAGCTTGAGGCTTTTCTTTCCGCCCTCAAAATTGGCTGATGGCAGTAGTTCTGCCCGTAATGGCTCTCAAAACAACCGCCATATTCAGTTGGCTGGTTTTTGATATTGCGGACCGGTAAGGGAGTGTAGCGAGACTCCGAGAAGTCCAGTTTTGTGATGGCGATAGCCGGGTTCCTTACTGCATGAACCGCAGAATATTGAACAAGGAATTTCGAATATCGAAGGATCTAAAGGAGCGTTTAGCGACACTCCGAGTGCCTTTGGGGTAGAATCATCTTGATTAAGAAATCTTCCTCCCTTCATCATTCTTTATTCCTTGTTCGACATTCGATATTCAAAAAAGAATTAGTGGCGACTGTTAGCTGCCCGTTTAAAGGCGGGTGTTTACAATTTTTGACTTCGGGCGAATGAATAAAAAAGGCCCCAAGACCGGGCAAACCACTGAGGGGGCGGAGCAGCTTGCCGGGGTTCTGGATCGGATAACCTTCCAGAGCGAGGAAAGTGGCTTTACTGTCGCTCGTCTGCTGACCGTGGGGCGCGGCAGCAAGACCGTGACCATCGTCGGGGCCTTGCCGGGGGTCGCGGTTGGCTCGTCCCTGCAGTTGACCGGTCAGTGGCTGAAAGATCCCCGCCATGGCCTGCAGTTCAAATTCGACCGTTTTCAGGTCACCAAACCCAACACTATAAATGGTATTGAGCGTTATCTTGGCTCCGGTCTGATCAAGGGCGTCGGACCCAAGTACGCGGCCCGGATCGTCCAGCGTTTCGGGCTGATGACCCTGGAGGTGCTTGATCAGGAGCCCGAAAGATTGTCTGAGGTGGAGGGGCTGGGCCGCAAACTGGTGGAGAAGATCAAAGAGGCCTGGCAGGAGCAAAAGGAAGTTCACGAGATCATGGTCTTTCTGCAGGGCCATAACATTTCCGCTACCTATGCGGTCAAGATCTATAAGACTTACGGGCGGGCCTCTTTGCAGGTGGTCAGGGAAAACCCCTATAGGTTGACCGAGGACATCTGGGGGATCGGTTTCCGGATCGCTGACCGGATCGCTATTTCGGTAGGGCTGCCGACCCATGATCCCAGCCGGGCCCGGGCGGGATTGTTGTTTGTGCTGACCGAGGCCTCTGGTTCTGGACACTGTTATCTGCCTGTCCAGGAATTGCTGAAGGAGAGCAGTCAGTTGCTTGAGGTGCCGCTGACCCTGGTTGAGGCCCAACTTCCGGAGTTGATCAATCAGGAAAAGCTGGTGCTCTCCGATGACAGGGTATACCTGGCGACCCTGTTCTACGCCGAGCAGGGTGTTGCCACCGCTCTCTTAAGGATCGCTGACGGGCCGCCACCCTGGGGCAAGCTGAACCCTGCCGATGAGTTGCAGGCGATCGGTGCTGAAATGGAGTTCACCCTTGCCCCCGAGCAGTCTGAGGCCTTACAGGTCGCCCTGGAAAACCGGCTGGCGGTGATCACCGGCGGCCCGGGGACCGGCAAGAGTACGATCCTCAAGGCGATGATCCTGATGCTCGAAAAGAAAGGGGTGCGGATCTCGCTGGCTTGCCCGACCGGCCGGGCCGCCAAACGGTTAAGCGAGGCGACCGGCCGGCAGGCAAGTACTATCCATCGCCTGTTGGAGTTCACCCCGGCGGTCGGCGGCTTCAGTCGCAATGCCGACCATCCGCTGGAGACCGATCTGCTGGTTATCGATGAAGTGTCGATGCTCGATATCGTTCTGGCCAACGCCCTGTTGCGGGCAGTCCCTACCGGTTGTGCGGTGTTGCTGGTCGGAGATGGCGATCAGCTTCCTTCGGTGGGGCCGGGTAATTTTCTCAAGGATATTACGGCCAGTGGTCTGGTCAAGGTGGCACAACTCACCAGGATCTTCCGGCAGGGAGAAGGCAGCCTGATCAGTGTCAATGCCGCCAGGCTCAATCAGGGCCAGCCTTTTGATCTGTTGCCGGACTACAAGGGTGACAAGGATTTCTACTATATATCCAGGGAAACTCCCGAAGAGATAGAAAAGGAGATCGTCAGCCTCTGTGCAGGGCGACTGGCCGACAAATACGGTTTTGACCCGCGTCTTGATATTCAGGTCCTGGCCCCGATGCGCAAAGGACTGGTGGGGATCGACAGCCTTAACCGGCGCCTGCAGCAGGTCATAAACAAGCGGGGAGAGGACCTGAGTCCCGGGGCAGCTGAAAGGCTGACGGTGGGCGACAAGGTTATGCAGCTCCGGAACAATTATGACAAAGAGGTCTTTAACGGCGATCTCGGTCTGGTCCTGGAGGCAGATGAGGAAGAGCAGGTCTGGACCATCGAGATGGACGGGCGGCCGATCCGCTACGAGGCGGCCGAGATCAGCGAGCTGCAACTGGCCTATGCGATAACGGTGCACAAGTCCCAGGGATCCGAGTTCCCCTGCATAATATTACCTATCCACTCCAGCCATTATCCATTGTTACAGAGAAATCTCCTCTACACTGCGATTACCAGGGGACGGAAGCTGGTGATCGTCATCGGCAGCCGCAAGGCGATCGGTATGGCGATCAGCAACGACCGGGTTCGCCAGCGTAACAGTGGTTTACGGGAAAGGATGCTGGAAGGGGTCGGTTGAGCGCTTTTTCAAAGGGTGATGTGCCTTTGAGTTTGTGCCCCAGAACTGTTGCCTGTCCTCGTTTAAGCTCTAAGTTTCCAGGAATGATTCTTGCTCTTTTGTTGTTGATTAATGATCGTAAACATGATAGGTCTTCTGGCTACAACTGAACCACCATTCATATTTCGAGTGGATTCCGGGGGGAAATTTCTGTCTTGAGTTTCATTAAATGAAGATACTGACCTTATTGGCCGAGAAAGAGTCGGCAATTGTTAAAAAATGGATCAAGCATGTTCTTTCGGCCTATCCGTCTGACTCGCTGCAGTTTCTGGAAAACCAGAACGATCGTTTTGCCAACCCCCTGGGCCATAATTTCACTGAAGGGCTGACCGCCCTTTTTCGGGATTTGCGCAGTGAAGAACAGGGTGATGTTCAGGCCAAACTTGAGCAGCTGATGAAATTACGAGCGGTTCAGGCCGAGCAAAGTCCGGCCGAATCGCTGGCCTTTGTTTTTGCGATCAAAGATATCATCAGGAGTGAATGCCGCAAGGAGTGGACAGAGGAGTATGACCGCGAATGGCCGGAACTTGAGGCCAGGATCGATCAACTGGCCCTCAAGGCCTTTGACCTTTACATGGCGAGCCGGGAAAGGCTTCTCCAGGTAAGGCTCAAGGAGATGCAGCGCGGCAATCATCACCTGGTAGATAATATGAAGTGCCCCTCCGCGATGCTGCGGGAGGATATGGAAAGTCAGAAAGCGGAAAACGATTAGTCAACCTTAACCAAGTCAACTAGATGCGAGGTAACAGTAAATGAAAGTCCTGCAAGCATTGCTAATTGTCCTGGCGCTGATGCTGGTTGCTTACCTGGGGGCGTTTTTCTCAGGTGGGCGGGCATTGTTCGGGGTGGTTCTACCATACCTGGCCTTTGCCACCTTCATCATCTTCTTTATCGCCAAGGTACTATGGTGGGCAAAATCCCCTGTGCCGTTCAGGATCCCGACGACCTGCGGTCAGGCAAATTCATTGCCCTGGATCAAACAAGACAAGCTTGATTGTCCCTCGACCACCATCCAGGTGATCGGCCGGATGATCCTGGAGGTCTTCCTGTTCAGATCTCTTTTCAGGAATACCCGGGCGGAGGTTCATGATGGGCCGAAACTGGCTTATGGATCCAGTAAGTTCCTCTGGCTCTTCGGGCTCATGTTCCATTACTCTTTTCTGCTGATCGTCCTCCGGCACCTGCGCCTGTTCACCGATCCGATCCCGGCTTTTGTCCATGCCATTGAGTTCGGCGACGCCTTCATGCAGGTTGGGGCCCCGACCCTGTACATGACCGATCTGGTCTTCATCGGCGCGGTGACCTTTCTTTTCCTGCGCCGGGTCGTGCTGCCGAACATCCGTTATATTTCTCTGCAGGCCGATTACTTCCCGCTCTTCCTCTTCCTCAGTATCGGCATTACCGGGGTCCTGATGCGTTATTTCATCCGGGTGGATGTGGTCAGCATCAAGATGTTCACCCATGGTCTGGCAACTCTCTCATTCCTGAGAGGTGAACTGTTGATCCCCGAAACGATCGGCGGTCTCTTCTTCGTCCATCTTTTCCTGGTCACGGTTCTGCTGGCTTACTTCCCATTCAGCAAGCTGATGCACATGGGCGGTGTTTTCCTGAGCCCGACCAGGAACCTGGCCAATAACAGCCGGATGGTTCGTCATATCAATCCGTGGAACGATCCGTCGATCAAACCGCATTCCTATGCCGGTTATGAGGATGATTTCCGTGAGGCGATGGTTGAAGCGGGAATTCCGGTCGACAAGGAACTGCCTGCAGCACCGGCTGAGGAGGAAGCTCCTGCAGAGGAGGCTCCCGCGGCAGAGGCCGCTGCGCCGGCCGCAGAGGAAACTCCGGATAAATCTGAATAAGCCTGAAACACCAGCTAATAAGGAATTGCGAAAATGGCAAATACAAAAGTGGAGCAAATGAGCGTTAGCGTGGCAAAAGACCCGTCGCTGATGACGGGCGCCATTCCGAAGAAGGATTGGATGGATACGCCGGCAGTGTTCAAGCCCGGCAACTATTGCTACCCCGCCAAGAAGGAGATGGTCGAATATCTCGACAAGAACCTGGGCAGCAAGGGTCTCTTCGGAGAACCGCGTGAATGGGAAGTGGAGTCTGACGACTGGAAACTTCCGGAGAACTGGAAGGAGATCATTATCCAGGGCATCAAGGACCGGCTTGACAAGTTCAGGTCCTTCAAGGTTTTTATGGATTGCTGTGTGCGCTGCGGCGCCTGCGCTGACAAGTGCCACTTCTTCCTGGGCACCGGCGATCCCAAGAATATGCCGGTTCTGAGGGCGGAGCTGTTGCGCGCCATATACCGCAACGAGTTCACCGTGGCCGGCAAGATCCTCGGTAAACTGGCCGGTGGCCGCGAGATGACCTTCGGGGTTCTCAAAGAGTGGTTCATGTATTTCTACCAGTGCACCGAGTGTCGGCGCTGTTCGGTCTTCTGTCCGTACGGTATTGATACGGCCGAGATCACCATGATGGCCAGAGAGCTTCTCCATCTGGTCGGGGTCGGTACCAACTGGATCCTGGAGCCGGCTTCCAACTCCAACCGGACCGGTAACCATCTTGGTCTCCAGCCCCATACCTTTAAACAGAACGCCGAGTTCCTTCTCGATGATATCGAGGAGGTCACCGGTCTGAAACTGAATAGCCTTTCTTTTAACCGCAAGGGCGCCGAGGTTCTGTTCGTTATCCCTTCGGCAGATGTCTTCGCCGAGCCCGGCATCTACACCTTTATGGGCTATCTGCTTCTTTTTGATCATATCGGACTTGATTACACGATCAGCACCTATGCCTCTGAGGGTGGTAACTTCGGTTCCTTTACCAACAACGAGTTGATGAAGAAATTGAACGGCAAGATGTACGCCGAGGCCAAGCGTCTGGGGGTCAAATGGATCCTCGGTGGCGAGTGTGGCCATATGTGGAGGGTGATCCACCAGTATATGGACACCATGAACGGTCCGGCGGACTTTCTTGAAGTTCCGAAGTCCCCGATCACCGGCACGGTTTTCGAGAATGCCGCCTCTACCAAGATGGTCCATATCAGCGAGTTCACCGCCGATCTGATCAAGCATGGCAAGTTGAAGCTTGACAAGTCCCGTAATGACCATCGGATTGCTACTTTTCATGATTCCTGTAATCCGGCCCGGGGTATGGGGTTGCTCGATGAGCCGCGGGTTATTCTCGATGCGGTTTGTAACAACTTCCATGAGATGCCGGAAAATACTATCCGCGAGCAGACCTTCTGCTGTGGTAGCGGCACCGGTCTGAACACAGGAGAGATCATGGACCTGAGGATGCGGGGCGGTTTGCCGAGGGCGAACGCCGTCAAGCATGTCCATGACAAGCACGGGGTCAACATGCTTTCTTGTGTATGTGCCATTGACCGGGCGACCTTGCTTGCCCTGATGGAGTACTGGAACCCGGAAGTTGAGGTATGTGGTATTTCCGAATTGGTCGGTAACGCCTTGATCATGGAAGGTGAAAAAGAGAGAGATTCCGGACTCCGGTTCGAGCCTCTTGCAGGAATGGAAGGGTGATATCGATGTACGATACAGGAAAAATTATACCCGGTTTGATAGTTTTTGTTGGCCTGGTCACATTTCCGATCTGGTACGGCTATAGCACTACGGCCGGTCCGCTTCCCAATCCGGAAAAGCCGACCAATGCCAAGGAATGTGTGAAATCAACGGAATATATGCGGAGCTCACATATGGTTCTGCTCAATGATTGGCGGGACGACGTCGTTCGTTCCGGCGGCCTGCGGCACGATAAGACCGAGGCCAGCGGCATTGAGTATGTCAGGAGTCTGCAGAAGGGTTGTATGAACTGTCACGTCAGCAAGAAGAAATTCTGCGATGAGTGCCATACATATGCAGCCGTTAAACCTTATTGCTGGGATTGTCATATCCAGCCTAAGGAGGCCAACTAATGGATAACAGCAGAAGAAAATTTCTTAAGATAGCAGGTATTTCAGCTATTGCCGGAATTGCTGCTCCTACTGCCTTCAGCAGTTTGCTGAAAGGGGAGGCTATTGCCTCTTCCTCCGGCGGTGGGCACGGCGCGGTAGAGGCGATCTCCGGTAAACGCTATGGTTTCGTAATTGATGTCGAGAAATTTGCGGCGGATAAAGACCTGGCCCAGCGTTGTGTCAACGCCTGCCATTCGATCCATAACGTCCCTGACTTCGGGAAAGACAACAAGAAGGACGAGATCAAGTGGATCTGGGCCGAGAAATTTGAGCATACTTTCCCGGACCACAGTCATTACAAGAAAAATGAGCGGTTGCAGGAGACCCCGATCATGACCTTCTGTAATCACTGTGACAATCCACCCTGCGTGCGGGCTTGCCCGACCCAGGCGACCTTCAAGAATGATGACGGGATGGTCTTGATGGATTTTCATCGCTGCATCGGTTGTCGCTTCTGTATGGCCGCCTGTCCTTACGGAGCCCGGAGCTTCAACTGGCGCAGTCCCCGGGAACTTGATGAGCAGGGCAACTATAAATTCATTAAGAATGTCAATACGGAGTTCCCGACCAGGATGCGCGGGGTTGTTGAAAAATGCAATATGTGCGCCGAGCGTCTGGCCGAGGGCAAGATGCCGGCCTGTGCCGAAGCCAGCCGCCCCTCCAATGCGATCGTCTTTGGCGACCTGAACGATCCTCACTCCGAGGTTTCACAGGTTTTGAAAGAGAAGTTTACTATTCAGCGGAAACCGGCGCTTGGCACCAAGCCGTCGGTTTTCTACATCATATAGAGGTGAAAAGTCATGATTGAAAAAGCACTATCTGGTAACAGATTATACTTTACCTGGCTGGCTACTCTCCTCGCCATCATGGGTGTAGGTGGCTATTGCTACCTCCAGCAGTTCAACTATGGTCTGGGCATCACCGGCATGAGCCGGGATGTCTCCTGGGGTCTTTATATCTCCCAGTTCACCTTCCTGGTCGGGGTGGCTGCCGGTGGTGTAATGCTGGTCCTGCCATACTATCTTCACAACTATAAGGCCTTCGGGCGGATCACCATTCTCGGCGAGTTCATGGCCGTGGCTGCAGTTTCCATGTGCCTGATGTTCATCATGGCCGACCTCGGTCAGCCGATGCGGGCCCTGAATGTGTTGTTGTACCCGACCCCCAACTCGATCCTCTTCTGGGATATGATCGTCCTGAACGGCTATCTGTTCCTGAACCTTGTCGGTGGCTGGATGATTCTCAATTCTGTGAAGAAGAACGTGCCGCCGCCTAAATGGGTCAAGTGGATGATCTATCTCTCGATCCCCTGGGCGATCAGTATCCATACGGTTACCGCCTTTCTCTACTGTGGTCTGCCCGGACGTCATTACTGGCTGACCGCCATTCTGGCCCCTCGCTTTCTGGCTTCGGCCTTTGCGGCCGGTCCGTCCCTGCTGGTGATCTGTGCCCTGATCCTCCGCCGTTACACGTCTTTTGATGCCGGCAAGGAGGCGATCGACAAGCTGGTGACCATCATCACCTATGCGGCGATCCTTAACTTCTTCTTTGTCGGTCTTGAGCTGTTCGTCGGCTATTACAGTAATATCCCGGGCCATATGCATACCCTGGATTACCTGTTCTTCGGCCTGACTGATAGTGCCGGCAACGTCTACGACAACCTGGTCGGTCCGATGCGCTTTTCAGTGGTGATCGGTTTGGGTGCCACCATCGCTCTGCTCTTTCCGAAGATGCGTGACAGTTACTGCAAGATCGGCTGGCTCTGTGGCGCCATCTTCCTGTCCCTGTGGATCGACAAGGGTCTTGGCCTGGTACTTGCCGGTTTTGTGCCGACTCCCCTTGAGTACATCGTCGAATATTATCCGTCCAAGATAGAGCTTGGCATCACTGCCGCAGTCTGGGCGACCGGGGCATTTATCCTCACCATTCTCTACAAGGTGGCGATCTCGGTCAAGCTTGCAGACGAGAGCTGATCGAATTGATCTACTTTTGATTGCAGTCAGGTTTTATTGATCTGATCAAGCAAGCTCCCCTCTGTGGGAGCTTGCTTTTTTGTTGGTCAAACAGTAAAAATAGGGGTTTGTGCGCTAAGTTAAAGCGGTTTGTCCGGGTATTTTGACAGATTCAAGCAAGGCTAATATGAAAAATAAGAAAACCATTCTCGATCTGATCGGCAACACCCCGATCGTGCCGATCGGACGCCTGAACCCTTTCAAGAATGTCACCATCTTTGCCAAGCTGGAATCCTTTAATCCCGGCGGTTCGGTAAAAGACCGGATCGCCCTGAATATGATCGAGGTCGCCGAGCAGAAGGGTGAGTTGACCCCGGACCGGATCGTCCTCGAAGCGACCAGCGGTAACACCGGCATCGGTCTGGCCATGGTCTGTGCGATCAAGGGTTATCGTTGTCAACTGGTGATGCCTGAATCGGCCAGTATCGAACGCCGCAAGATCATGACCGCCTATGGTGCGGAGATCCTGCTGACCCCGGCCAAACGATCCACGGACGGGGCCATCGAGCAGGCCTATGCCATGGCCAGGGAGCATCCAGATCGCTATTTCCTGACCGATCAATTCAACAACGATGAGAACTGGCGGACCCATTATAAGTTCACCGGTCCCGAGATCTGGGAGCAGACCGACGGCAAGGTCACCGATGTAATCTCCACCCTGGGCACCACCGGCACTGCCATGGGCCTCTGCCGATATTTTGCCGAGCATCATCCTGAGGTCAAGGTTACCGCCATGGAGCCCTTTCTGGGCCATAAGCTCCAGGGGCTCAAGAATATGAAGGAATCCTATGTGCCGGGGATCTTCAGGCGTACCGAGCCCCACCAGGTGATCAACATCCCGGATGAAGAGGCCTTTGCCAAGGCCAGGCAGCTGGCGGAGCGGGAGGGGATCTTTGTCGGGATGAGCTCCGGGGCCGCTCTCTGTGCCGCCCTGACCAGGGCCGAGCAGATCAAAAAAGGGCTTATAGTGGTCATCGTCCCGGACGGCGGCGAGAAGTATCTTTCAACCCCTCTGTTCAGCGCCGAGAAGCCGGTCGAAGAGACGGAATCATCATCGCGGCTGCGTTTTTACAACACCCTGGCCAGACGCAAAGAGATCTTCAAGCCGATCAAGGAAAAGCAGGTCACCTTTTATACTTGCGGACCCACGGCCTACGAGCTGGCCTCTCTGGGTCATTGCCGCCGGTTCATTCACTCAGATCTGGTCAATCGGGTCCTGGCCAGCAAAGGGTATGAGGTCAAGTTCTACATGAACTTCACCGACCTGGATGACAATACGATAAAAGGTGCTGAAGAGGCAGGTGAATCGGTCAAAGAATTTACGATCCGCTATGTCGAACAGTTCAAGAAGGATATTAAAGCCCTTGGCGTCTTACCGGCGACCGGTTATCCCCAAGCCTCCGAACATGTCTCCCGGATGATCGATATGTCCAGAGAGCTGGTTAAAAAGGGCTTTGCCTACGAAAAACATGGCTCGATCTATTTTGATATCTCCAAGTTCACTAACTATGGGAGACTGTCCGGGGTGGACCTCAGTAAGATCCAGTCCGGCAAGACGGTTGACCTGGATAATTATGAAAAGGACAGCCCGGTCGATTTTACCCTGCTGAAGCGCTCGGCCCTCACCGAATTGAAGAGCGGCATCTTTTTTGAGACCGAATGGGGCAAGATGCGACCCGGCTGGCACATTGAATGCGCTGCCATGTCCTGCCATTTCCTCGGCGATACGATCGATATCCACTCCAGCAGCCGCGACCTGATGTTCCCGCATCATGAGAACGAGATCGCCATCGCTGAGGCCTTAAGCGGCAAGCCGCTGGCCAACTACTGGCTGCATAGCGAGTTGTTCCTGGTTGAAGGGAAAAAGATGAGCCGCGAGACCGGCAATCTTCTGACTCTCCAGGATTTGATCAACAAGGGCTATTCGGCCCGGGATGTCAGATATTATCTGCTGCGGACCCACTATCGGAAGCCGATCAATTTCACCTTCAAGAAATTTGATGCCGCCCTGAAGAGCCTCAAACGGCTCGACGAATTCTGTACCAAGCTGCTCTGCCTGCCGCCGGGCTTGCCCCACCCGGAAGTTGCCACTTATCTGACCGAGATGGAAGACGGCTTCTTTGCGGCCCTGGACGATGATCTTAATACCTCAAAGGCCTTCGGTTCGATCTTCGATTTCGTTAAAAAGACCAATCCGATCGTTAATGAAGGTCAACTGGATCGGGACCAGAAGGAGTATATCCTTGAGGCCCTGCGGCGCATGGACTCGATCCTCAATCTGCTCAGCCTGGACAAATGTCCGCTGGCTCCGGAGATCGACAAGCTGATCCGTGAGCGGGAAGAGGCCAGAAGGAATGGCGACTGGGAGAAAGCTGACGGGGTCCGTGAGCAGCTGGCCGATAAGGGGATAGAGGTTGTTGATATGGCGAAAGGCACTGTCTGGAAAGAGAAAAAGTAAGCAGGTTGTGATTTGGCAGGATTGCGGCGTCATCGCTGAGCCCGTATAGCTTTATTATAACGGGCTCAACTCTTTCTTGCCCTACTGCCAACTTGCAACCTGCTGGGTTGAGAGGGGGAGATTTAGCAGTTGAAAATTTCGGGGCGGGATGCTATTAAGTCAACCGCGTTTCGTGGTAAATTATATAAGTTGATATGCACCCGTAGCTCAGCTGGATAGAGCAACGGACTTCTAATCCGTAGGCCACAGGTTCGAATCCTGTCGGGTGCACCAGTTATAGCAAGGGCTCCAGTGGTAATTCACCGGAGCCCTTTTTTGTTGGTAGCCAAATGGTAGCCAGGATTTCTGTTAAACATCCCTTTTCTCACTTAGAGTTGCAAGACGGGATACATGCAACAACTTATCTGCTCAATGCCGTTGTCTGTTTGTTTATTGTCTAGGTTGATTATGGCAGACTCTATAATTGCTAATTATTCAGCCTATTGATATTATCAAATTATTGAATGTGAATTTATAAATCCACTGAAGGAGAGACTATACGGCATAAAATTGTAACTAGATAAAAATAGTTTTGCGTTCTCGCAGAATCGTTCTTCTTGAAAACCGCCAAATTTTTACCATCAAGACGATGCTGGCAGGCGCACTCCCCTTTGGTCGTGGCTTCTGTTCGTGTCTTGATGGTGGGTGCTTGGCGGTACCTCAAGAAGGGCTCGACTTTTGTCACGCCCATTTTTTTTTGCACCTTGCTCTCAATGTGGGCATGGCTTTTGTTTCTCCATAACTATATTGGGTGACTGCATGAAAAAATGTCCGTACTGTAAAGAGGAAATTCAAGATGTAGCTGTAAAATGCAAGCACTGCCATGAGCTTTTACAACCAGAAAAAAACACTCCCAACGTTCCCTCTCCCCCCAAAAGAAGCAATGCTCCAACGATATTAAGCTGGGGTTTTGGTACTCTATTCATTTTTGCTGGTTTGGCTAGGTTCGTAGAAAGCCCGTTGTCGGCAATTTTGATTCTTGTCATGGCTGGCTTATTACTTCCCCCAATTAGAAAATTAGTTGGAGATAAAACAGGCGTATCCATACCTGTTCTTGTGCGGGGCATAGCTCTTATTGTATTGTTGGCCGTTTCTGGACTTATCCATGATAACCAAGTCGCCAACAAAGCAGAGGAACAGGCAAAAGCAGGTGGTTTCGAGTCTGTGTCTGTTTACCAAGAGGCCCAAAAGGTCGGAGCGTCTACAAAGTCAAACTATGAAGACTATTTGGAGAAAGAGAAAAAAGAAAAAATTGCGGCTCTGGAAAAATCATTGGCTTCTGCTAAAGTGTCTCTCTACAAAATAGGCATTTTGAGAGAGTTGGTTGCTCTCGACTCTAAGAATTATCTTTATCAAGTTGAACTTTCTCAGGCCCAAGATGAACACAAACGCTATCTTGAAAAAACTGCCAGAGAACGCAAGGAGGCATCCGAAGCAAATAAGCTGGAAAATCAGCCATGGTATACTGAGGGGAGGTCAGTACCAATCACGCAAAAAGCAAAAAAGTGGCATTATGCCAGTCCTAATGACAAGTTAAGAACTGCTGCTGATTTTATAAAGCTTCATGGCCGTTCCATGAGTAGATTCTCCTTCACTGCAAAAGAATGGAAAACTTTTGCCGATAGTTTGTCTTACTGCATTTCAGGCAAGATTAGCTAAGCATCGAAAGGTACTTTGCTCTTTAGGGTTGCTGAAGAGTGTCAGAATGAAATAGGCAGGGACTGGTAAAGAAAAAGGAAGATAGGCAGGTGGATAAATTTATGAAAAGATGCCCATTTTGCGGTGAAGAAATTATTAGCGATGCAATTAAGTGCAAACATTGCAAAGAGTTTTTGACTGGTCCCCAAAAACCTGTATCTTCTAGTCACACAGAAACCAAAAGAACCCCTGTCTTCGGGACGATTACTGGTTTTTTGGGAGGGAACTTAGCCGGAGTGGGATGCCTTATCCCCGCAGGTGTACTTTTATGTTTGACTGGTATCGGTGCTCTAGTAGGGGTTCCGATGATACTCGTGGGGATATTCTATGCTTTTGGTGGTGGGGCGTTAATGGGGTTGATTTCAATTAAAGGAGGTTGTCCCTGGTGTGGAACAGAAGTTCACACAAGTAGCTCGGAAAAGGGAGTTACCTGTAGGGCCTGTAAGAAAAGGATTGTGATAAGGGATAAGAAGTTCCTCAAGATTGAATAGGAGAGGAGCATGTAGATATCATCCTACATGTAGTACATTTGCTCTTTTGGCCCTCCAGAACTGTATTCTCACCATAGCATTATTGAAGATTACTCATCGGCTATAACGGTGCAGTTTCTTATATAACAGGCCGTACATTCACGTCGATTATCCATTTAATGAGTAACGTGTAAAAATCTTCATTTTGTCTGACTATTTCACACCTACTTCTAATCCGTAGGCCACAGGTTCGAATCCTGTCGGGTGCACCATATACAGCAAGGGTTTAGTCGGAAACGGCTAAACCCTTTTTTACATCAATAACCAGAAAGTCAATTCATGCTGATCGTGAATTCTTCTCTGGTGATCTTTATATCGCCCTCAGACATGATGAATTTGCATTTCCCTTCTACTGTATCGTGGGTTCCGGATAGCTCGTAGGTTGCGACATTATCGTAAGATACTTCCATCTCCCGGCGGCTGGTGAAGAGTTCCTGGCCATCGGAGACGTAGAGAGAAATATAGGCTTTTTCGATTTCGCCATCCCCATTAGAGACGCAAGTGATCATTGTGTTCCCGTCAACTTCAGTCATGGTCGTTTGGATCTCACCACTGTTGGCGTTGCCGGCTAATCCTACGATCATCGCAAGCAAGATAATTAGAGATTTCATTCCACAACCCTCCTCTTGGTATTCATTATTGTTATCTTGTAATTACAGACTTTCATAAATAATCAGGCCCTGTCAACTTATATCTAGGTGTTGCGATATGTCTGAATGTTAAGACATCTTAAGGGGCAGACATGTAAGGATTGTGGCGTCTGGCTGGTGTGATGCCGACCCAGCCTAACCGGTTGTTATTAAAGAGATTTTCTGGCAGTGGTGGATGTGGATGGGCGGGGACATATCGGCGGAAAACGATTTGAAGGCGGATGTGGTATTTTGTCGCAGGTGGGAATAAGCAGTATTATACTGCATGGTTTTTGGGCGCACCATACAGTAAGGGCTTAGCCGTTTTCGGCTAAGCCCTTATTTCGTTTTTTGTCTAGATACTCAGGACGCTATTTCATGCTTATTGTAAAAATTCCCCGGGCAATTATTTTGTCGCCCTCGGAAAAGATAAACTTGCATTTTCCTTCTATAGTATCGTGGGTTCCGGCAAGCTCATAGGTCGCGACATTATCGTAAGATATTTCCATCTCCCGGCGGCTGATGAAGAGTTCCTGGCCGTCGGAGACGTAGAGGGAAATATAGGCTTTTTCAATTTCTACATCCCCATCAGGGGCACAGGTTATCATTGTGTTCCCCTCAATTTCATTCATAGTGGCGTGGATTTCCGCCCCATTAGCATTAATGACCATCCCCATAATCAATGCAACCAACAAAGCAAAAGTTTTCATCTCCTTTCTCCCGATCAGTACTAATTGTTTTTAATTAACTGCTGATTCCGGGTGCTGCTGTTTCTTGTCCCTCCTGTAATGTTTAATTGTTCACCATAATCAGGCTCTCACATTGTCGCAGTTGGTGTCAAGAAATATCTATACATTGCGATATATCGGATTAACAAGATATCTTGCCGCGAAGACATCTTGAAAAATGGATATGTTTTTTGGAACCAGGTAGGTTTGCAAGAACGCTTGCTATTAAAGGGGATGCGTTTTTGGCGGTTGAAGGAGATGGGTGGGTTGTGTCGCTTGCGGACGATATGGGGGAGTTTTTTCTTGCCGAAAAAATAAATGCTGCGGCTATTGGGTAGTATCGGCCGGAGGCTCTTCGTCTGGTAAAGGTGGGATGATCAAACCGAAGGCCTTGCCCATTCGTCGGTCCAGATCCATAAAAGAATTAGGCAGGGGCAGATCTCGATCGCCGATCAGAATGCCTGTCTCTTTAGCCTGTTCCAGATAGTTTTCGCCCTCTACTTCGTCCATCTGGTCACAGAGGGATTGCATGCGCAAGGCATCGGTCAGTGGGATCCGTATTGATTCAAGGTCGCCGGCCAGATCATTCCTTTCGGAATCAATTACTGCTAAGTTGTCCCGATTGAAGGAGAGAAAAGGCTCCTGGTCGTTGGTTATCCCGAAGGTCCGGTTGACCACGGCGCCGGTAACCATGCTGCAGAACTTTGCCTCCCACTCCGGGTGTTTTTCGGCCAGAGAGACGCTTAGTTTTTTGAAGAAGATCATCTTGATCACTTCAATTCCTTCCCGCATTATCGGCAGCAGCTTGCTTTCAAAGGTCATGATCCTGTCTCGTTTTTCTGACCCCTTGATAATATCAAGATTTCTCACCTCCGTTCGAAATGACATTGCCCATGTCATCTCGATAGGTAGAACTGGAGAGGTCTTTCCAGTCAGCGGTAATCAGATTCTGTTTTGATCGGAGTATGGCAAGGGCGATTATACTACCAGTCTGAATTGAACCAAATCATTTTCTCTGATCAGTTACGATCACTCTGCAGGCCTGGCCACCAGGACCACGAATCCGGCCGTATTGATGAAGCCGTGGACCGGGGTTTCTTCTGCCAGTTGTGCCGAGGCCTCCGGGGGTTGGAGAAGGGCGGATGTGGTCTCGATCACCTCGAAACCGCTGTCCAACAGCATCTCCTGGATCGCTTCAACCGTCCTGAAGCGGGCATGCCGGTACATCGAGTGCCCTTCTGCTCCCTTTTCGGCCAGGAGTCTGCCCCATGGACTGGCGGCAGGGATCATGCCGATGATCAAATGGCCGCTTTCCTTCAGGACCCGGCGGCATTCACTGAAAACCTCGGACGGTTGCTTGAGGAAACACTCGGTAAAGAGCAGGTAGGCGGCGCTGAAGGTCTGGTCGAGAAAGGGCAGTTGCTCGCCAATGGCGCGGCAGCCCTGGATAGATCTCTTCTTTGCCCGCTCAAGAGCAGCCAGGGCGGGATCAACCCCGAACGATATGTCCAGGGCGGCGGCGAAATGGCCCGGCCCGACTCCCAGTTCAAGCCGGGGTTGGCCGAGCTCGGTCCTGATCGCGGTCAAGGCGGCCAGTTCAGCGGCAAAGACCTTGTTGCCGGCAAACCAGCCGTCGTATTCTTCGGCATTATCACTGAAGGTCTGTGAAACTCTGAGCCAGTATGGGGCTGGGTCTGACATGAATATTTTCCTGTAACCGTTCTTCTTTCTTTGCTTGTGACAAGGCTTCCACGTATATTATTTATAAGGTATCTTTTGATGGCGTTGTAATAATTCCGATCTACTGCGTCGTAGTGCATTTTTGTTCGTTCGGCATATCACATATATGGCCTTTCTCACACAAACACACTACTCCTTGTATACCGAAACTATTACTTAGCCATTAGTCAATTGTTACGATTCCATCATTTTTTGGCAATGGGAAATCACAGTTTGCTGTTTGAAGTAATCCAGAACGAGGTTTGTTATTGATGATCAATAACCATTCCCGGTTCCAGAGATCACTGGCCGATCCCGATGAGTTCACCCTGACCCTTGAACTGGTCCCGAGTCGGGGCGGACAGAGTCGGGGCCATTCGCGGGCCCTTTCTTTCGCGAAAGAGGCCAGCGCCGACGGGCGGTTGCATGCGGTCAGTATTACTGAAAATGCCGGCGGTCATCCGGCCCTCTCTCCCGAAGTCATGGGCAGCGAGATCAGTCAACTGGGCCTTGATGTTATTATTCATCTCTCCTGCAAGGACAAGAACCGCAACCAGATCGAAAGCCTGCTGTTCGCCTGGGACCGGGCCGGGCTGAGAAACCTGCTGGTCATCACCGGCGATTACCCGCAGCGTGGTTATCGTGGTGATCCCAAGCCGGTATTCGATCTTGACTCGATCCATGCCCTGGACCTGATCTCTCGCTTGAATTGTCAGCAGTCCGGCCGGGACCGCCGTAATCCGGCGGTGATAAATTCGGTTGAGCCGACCTCGTTCTGTAAAGGGGTGGCGGTTTCGCCCTTCAAGCTCCAGGAGGCCGAGCTGTTAAGCCAGTATTACAAGCTGCACCGCAAGGCGGCGGCCGGTGCTGATTATGTGATAACCCAGGTTGGTTATGATGCCCGGAAGTTCGCGGAACTGCTCCAGTACATGAAACTTAACGGCCTTGCCCTGCCGGTTCTCGGCAATGTCTTTATCCCCACCCCTACGGTCGCTAAGATAATGCGGGCCGGCAAGATCCCCGGCGTGGTGCTTAACGACCGGATCTATGCGATGATGGCAGAGGAGTTCAAGGAGGCTGATCGGGGCAGAAAGAAAGGTCTGCTGCGGGCGGCCAAACTACTATGTGTTCTTAAAGGGCTGGGCTACGCCGGGGCCCATATCGGCGGCCCCGCCCTGACTTTCGGGGAGTTTGACTTTGTCCTCAATGAGGCGCAGAGGATGAATGATGACTGGCCGGATTTTCTGGTGGATTTTTGCGACTGGCCGGAGGATGCATACTACTACGGAGCGGGTGACGGGAATCAGTTGAACGATTCCGAGCCGGTCGTTCGCCGCAAAGCGCCCCGGTCAATCCCATACCGCCTGGCCAACTCGGTTCACGGTCTGGCCTTTGACGAAGAGGCGGTTTTTTACGAGGCGGCGGTGAAATTGTCTACTGCCCTTGATGGCAGCAAGATTTTCGGGCAGGCGGAACACCTGGTCAAACTCCTGCTTTTCGGCTGCCGGAACTGTGGAGATTGCACCCTGGCCGAGTTGGCTTTCCTCTGTCCCCAGAACGGTTGTGCCAAAGCCATGCTTAACGGAGCATGCGGGGGCAGCAGGGATGGCTGGTGCGAGGTGTATCCCGGCCGGAAGAAATGTTTCTATGTCGGGGTCTATCGGCGTCTCCGCTCAGTCGGCTTGGAGAGATCTCTTAAAGACGGTTTTGTACCCCCCCGGGACTGGTCTCTGAACGAGACTTCTTCCTGGATAAACTTCTTTCTGCAGCGCGACCATACCGACCCCCGGAAGTAACCGGGCAATCATCCAAAAAAAACATTTCCCAAGCCGGCCAAAAAGGGTATTATGTCAACTTTTTTCCGGGTGGCAAAAAGAACATATCCCGTTAATGACAGGATAAAAACCCGGGCTGGTTTTTTTTTGAGCCGGCTTTGTTTTGCGTCAAAAAAAGGGACGGTTCAGCGGGGCTTTCAACATGCCGGAAAAGCTGGGCTGATGGTGAGAGAATGTTACAATATATTAACCCTGACAGACCTCGTGACGAGTGCGGCATATGCGGGGTCTTTGGTCATGAAGATTCTGCCAAACTCGCCTATTTCGGTCTCTACGCCCTGCAACACCGGGGTCAGGAGAGTGCCGGTATAGTTGCCAGCGATGGAGAAAAAATCTGTCAGCATCGCGGCATGGGCCTGGTCTCGGAAGTTTTCAACGAGGACAACCTCCAGTCCCTTATCGGTCATCTCAGTATCGGTCATGTCCGTTATTCCACCACCGGTGGGTCGAATATAATTAATGCCCAGCCTTTTACCTCCACCCACCTCGGCAGCACCCTTTCCGTGGCCCATAACGGCAATCTCGTTAACATCAGATCCCTGCGGGAAGAACTTGAAAAGGGCGGATCGATCTTTCAATCCACCATGGACAGTGAAGTGGTGAGCCATCTTATGGCTTGCTACTCTGCGCTTGGTTTTGAAGAGGCGCTTCTTAAAACCCTCAGCAAGATCAAGGGTGCCTTCTCGATGCTGCTGATGACCGAAGATAAACTGGTGGCGATTCGCGATCCCAACGGTTTTCGCCCCCTTTGTCTCGGTAAACTGAGCAACGGCTCCTATGTCGTTGCCTCCGAAACCTGCGCCCTGGACTTGATCGAGGCCGCCTACGTCAGGGACATTGAGCCCGGCGAGGTCCTGATCATTGATAGCACCGGTCTTAAATCATTATATATGGCCAAGGCTGAGCGAGAGAGTTGCTGTATCTTTGAACATGTTTACTTCGCCCGCCCCGACAGTGATATTTTCGGTTTCAATGTTTACCAGAGTCGTAAAAGGATGGGGCAGATCCTGGCCCGGGAATGCAAGGTTGAGGCCGATTTTGTGATGCCTTTTCCCGATTCCGGGAACTATGCGGCGATCGGCTATTCCCAGGAGTCCGGCATTCCTCTGGAAATGGGGGTTATTCGTAACCATTATGTCGGCCGGACCTTTATCCAGCCGACCCAGTCGATGCGTGATTTCTCGGTCCGGGTAAAGTTGAATCCGATCCGCACCTTCCTGGAGGGTAAAAAGGTAATAATTATTGAAGATTCGATCATCAGGGGCACCACCGGCCGCAGTCGGGTCAAGTCTCTTAAGGATGTCGGGGTCAAGGAAGTGCATATGATGATCAGCTGTCCGCCGACCAGGAACCCCTGCTATTACGGAATAGATTTTCCCACCGGTGGCGAACTGATCGCCAATGCCAAAACAATTGATCAGATCCGTGATCATCTCGGTCTCGACAGTTTGCATTACTTAAGTATTGAAGGTTTGGTTGAAGCGACCGGCATCAGCGCCGACAATTTCTGCCTGGCCTGTTTCAACGGTGATTACCCGGTTCCGCCGGATAAGGATTTCCATAAACTGGCTTTGGGCTGCAAGTGTTAAAAACAGGCACGATATGTATATAGATCAGGCAAAGAAAGTTCTGAAGATCGAAGCCGAAGGGATAAATTCCCTGCTCGATCAACTGAATGATGATTTCAACCGGGCAATTGAGATGATCATGGGTTGTTCCGGCCGCTTGATCATTACCGGCATTGGTAAATCCGGGATCATTGGCCAGAAGATCGCCGCTACCTTGAACAGTACCGGTACTTCTTCTTTTTTCTTACATCCGGTTGAGGCCATGCACGGAGATCTGGGTCTGGTCGATGAGCAGGATGTAGTGATGGCCATATCTTACAGTGGTGAGACCAGTGAGTTGAATCTGCTGCTCCCCAGCCTCAAAAAGAGGGGGGTTGGGATTATTTCCATGACCGGCAATATTAATTCCACCCTGGCTAAACACGGAGATGCTGTCCTGGGAGTGTCGGTGCCGCGCGAGGCTTGCCCCCTCGGTCTGGCCCCGACTGCCAGTACCACGGCCGCTCTGGCTATGGGCGATGCCCTGGCAGTGGTTCTCCTTAATTGTAAGCAATTCAAGGCCAGCGATTTCAGACGCAACCACCCCGGTGGCAGTCTCGGCGAGCGCCTTAAAGTCAAAGTCTCGGAAGTAATGATAAGTGGCGACGATATCCCGATGGTGACCGAGGACAAGCCGCTGACCGAGGCGGTCAAGGTCATGAACAGGAGAAATCTCGGTGCCGTCCTGGTTATGCGCGGTGATGAACTGGCTGGCATTATCACTGATGGTGATATCCGCCGCCTGGTCTCTAACGGTGAAAACGCTGCGGTGATGGTGGCCAGTGATGTGATGACCGGGGCCCCAAAAACCATCGAGGCCGATCTGCTGGCTGCCGATGCCCTGAGCATCATGCAGCGGCATGAGATCACCATCCTGCCGGTCCGTGATCAGGCCGGGCAGCTGGCCGGGGTCCTCCATCTGCAGGATCTGCTGGGTAAGGGGGAGTTCCGTTTCCTGGTCTGATCTGCAAGGGAGCGCCACCGCCTCGTAGACAGTGGTTCCTGCGTTGACAAAGCCTGGTCTATTGGGTAAAATTTGTGATTAACCCGTGATCCAGGCGGGTCTTTTTTCGATATAACGGCCGGACTAAGGTCCTGGTTTTAATAGTTTTGGTTTTCAACATTTTTTGGAGAGGTTCTTTATGGGAATTACCAATAAAGAGATCAATGCATCTTTCAGTGCTGAGGTCATTGCGCTGCCGGGCGGGGAGCACCTCAACAGCTGTTTCTCCTGTGGCGCCTGCAGTGGTGTTTGCCCGGTAAGTCAGGCAATACCGGACTTTGATCCCCGCAAGATCATTCATATGATCAGAATGGGACTCAAGGACAAGCTGCTCAGTTCCGAGTTGATCTGGCATTGTTCTAAATGTCGCAGTTGTGTGTTTGTCTGTCCCCAGGATGTGCGTTTTGTCGATATCATGACCGCTGTCCGGGAGATGGCTCTGGATCAGGGAGTAGTTACCGAACAGGACTTGATCGACATGGGTAAGGTTGTCTCGGTTGAGCGCGAGCAGTGTGTCTCTTGCCTCACCTGTGTCAGGACTTGCCCCTGGCAGATCCCCCAGATCGACGATCAGGGCATTGCGGTTATCGATCCCCGGACATGTAAGGGCTGCGGGATCTGTTATGCCGAGTGCCCTGCCCAGGCCATTAAAATGAACGGATCCGAGGATGAGCGGCTGATCGCCGCCTGCGGAACAGGAAATTAACCGGAGACAGAGATTAATGAGCTTTACTCCTGATATACAGATATTCTGCTGCCATTATACTTCTCAGCAAGCGATCGCTGAGGGGGCCGATGGCCTTAAAGAGGATGGTTTTCCCGAGAATGCCACGATTAACCGGGTAACCTGCGGAGGGAAACTGCAGGTCAGTGCCCTGTTGAAAGCCTTCGAGGATGGCGCGGATGGTGTAGTCGTGATCAGCTGCCCGCCAGACCAATGTCATAACCTGATGGGCAGCCAGCGGGCGGCCCGCCGGGCCATGGCGGTCCGTAAGGCCCTGGAGGAATTGGGGGTCGAAGGTGAAAGGATCGAGACGTATCATCTCGAAAGAGGTTTTCACCCTGAATTTGTTGAAGCGGCTGTCACTATGGATGAAAGGCTCCGGGAAATGGGTGCCAGTCCCTTTAAGAGTGAACTGAAGCCTGCCAAGAAGGCAGCAGCCAAGCCGGCGAAGAAAGTAGCAGCCAAGCCCGCCAAGAAGGCAACGGCCAAACCGGCCAAGAAGGCAGCAGCTAAGCCCGCCAAGAAGGCAGCGGCTAAACCGGCCAAGAAAACAGCGGCCAAGCCGACCAAGAAAGCAGCAGCCAAGCCGGCCAAGAAGGCGGCGGCCAAGAAGGGAGGTCAGAAAAAATGATCACTGCAGAACGTAAGCCTGTAGATGAAATAGTCGAGATGGTAAGTGAGGCGAAAAAAGTCCTGGTCCTGGGCTGTCGCGGTTGCGTCTCAGTTTGTTCCGCCGGTGGCGAAAGAGAGGTCGAGATCCTCGCCTCGCTGCTGCGCTTGGGCTGCCTGAAGAAAGGTCAAAAATTAGAGACTATCGAGGCTACCCTGGTCCGTCAGTGTGACCGGGAGTATGTCGAGGAAATCGACCAGTGGGATGGCCAGTATGATGCCATCGTCTCAATGGCCTGCGGGGTAGGGGTTAACTTTATCGCCAACCTGCGGCCGATGGATATGGTCTATCCCGGGGTCAACACTACCTTCTATGGTGGTTCGGCCGAGCAGGGGGTCTGGACCGAACAATGCGCCGGTTGCGGTGACTGTGTTCTCCACCTTACCGGTGGTCTCTGTCCGGTAGCCCGTTGCGCGAAAAGCCTGATGAACGGCCCCTGCGGTGGTTCCCAGGATGGCAAATGCGAGATCCACAAGGATGTGCCCTGTATCTGGCAGGCCATTCATGACAAACTTGAGCGGACCGGCCACCGAGCTGATATGGACAAGGTGGCCCCGATCCGCGATTGGCGGAGCGCCGGTCACGGTGGCCCTCGCAAGATCGTCCGGGATGATCTGACGGTCTGATCCTTAAAATATATTGCGAGATCCTAAGGGCGGTGGTTTATGATCAAACCATCGCCCTTTTTTTATGCTTTTATTACTGATAGGTACTGCAGGCCGGAAAAATGTTCTCGGAAATGATAAAAATGCTCAAGCAGGGGGAATTGCCGGCCGGCGATCCTTTACGGGCAAAACTTAAGGCGGCCCTGATTAAAAAGGGCGGAGTCCTGCAACAGCCCAGGCCCTGCTGGTCCGGAGACCCCAAGATCAACCCGCTTGCCCAACATATGCTGTGGGCGGCGATCCTCCTGGCTGACGGGGACAGTGTCGAGATGGTGACGGCCATGTTATGGCAGGAACGATCAGGGCCGCAATCGCCAGAAATAGGCAGCTCTGAAGAGTTCCGGGAGCTGCAGAGACAGCAGGTTGAAGAGTTTCTGGCTCTTGCCCCAACCCCGGAGTTCAGGGCAACGCTTCTTGAAATCTGCCGGGAAACCCTGTCCGGGTTATGATCGGTAGCTGTCTGTACTTATTACATCGAGGTGAAAAATGAGAACCCTGAAAATACTGTTGGTCTTGATCGTTGCGGGGGTGCAGGTCGTGCATGCCCAGGAGATGCCGCCGGCCAAGGTGGTTGTCAGTAAGATCGTCCAGAAGCAGGTTTCCGAGAACCAGTCTTTTATTGGCACTTTATATTATGACCGGACCAGCCAGGTGTCTTCGGAGGTTTCCGGCCTCGTCGAAGTGATCAGCGTTCAGGAAGGGGCTACAGTCACTAAAGATGCGCCGATGATCAGGCTGAATACCGATCTTCTTGAAAAGGAGATCGACCTTGGTCTGGTTACAATAGAACAGGCCGCCTTGCGGATTACCAATGCGGAGAAGAACTTCAAAAGACTGGAGAGCCTCTTCAAACAGGAGGGGGTCAGTGAGAAAGTTTACGAAGATGCGCTATACCTCTATCAGGACAGCCTTAGAGAGAAACAGAAGGAAGAGCTTGAGCTTGATAAATTGTTGATCAAGCAAGAGAAAAGTGTGATCAAGGCCCCTTACGATGGAGTAGTCCTGGAGAAAAATGTTGATTCCGGTGACTGGGTCCAGCAGGGGCGGACCCTGGTAAGGATCGGTTCGGCTGCGGATCTCTACGTCCGGGTGCCGGTGGCGGAGAATCTCCTGACTTACTTCAAGGCCGGAGAAAAGGTCACGGTTCGGATCAGCGCATACGACAAAGAGGTTGTCGGAATCATCGAAGACTATGACCCGGTGGCCGATGCCCAGACCAAAAATGTTTTCCTGAAGGTAAAGATCCCCGCCCAGCAGAAAGTGGCCGAAAACATGTCGGCGACGGTCTATGTTCCGGTCAGCGAGAAAAAGCAGCTCAGTATCATCCCCCGTGATGCCCTGGTCAAATTTCAGGGTCAGGATTTTGTCTACACGGTCAAAGAGGGCAAGGCTGCCATCTTGCCGGTCAATATCGTCACCTATCTGGGCGACAAGATCGGCGCCGATAACCCCTATTTCACTGAAGGAATGGTGGTTGTCATTGAGGGCAATGAACGGTTGCGACCCGACCAGCCTGTAGTTGTAGCGGGTGAGCAGTAATGGACATTGTTAAAAGTTCTATCCGCAAACCGGTCGGCATCTCGGTGGCGGTCATTCTGGTGGTGATGTTCGGGCTGATCGGCCTCAACAAGCTGCCGGTCCAGCTCACTCCCGATGTGGAGACCCCGAAGATCACGGTCAGCACGATCTGGGGTGGCGCCACTCCATATGAAATCGAAAAAGAGGTGATCGAGCAGCAGGAGGAGGCTCTCAAGGGTCTCCAGGGCCTGACCAAGATGGAGAGTTCCAGTTTTAACAGTTATGCTGAGGTAACCCTCTCCTTCGCCCTGGAGACCGATCTGGATGACGCCTTGCTCCGGGTTTCCAACAAGATGAATGAAGTGGCCGATTATCCGGAAAATGTGCTCAGGCCGAGGATCGAGGCGGCTGGCGCGCAGAGTTCTCCGGTTATCTGGATGTTTCTCAAAACCAAGCCTGAAACCAGGGAGCACGTCAACCATTTCAGGACATTCTTTGAGGATAATGTCCGCCAGCACCTGGAAAGGGTCAAGGGGGTTGGTTCCCTGTTGGTCTTTGGCGGCACTGAGAATGAGCTGCATGTGGTCGTTGATACTGCCCGGATGGCCCGCCACAAGGTGACGATCAACCGGATTATCGCGGCGCTGCGAGCGGCCAACCTCAACACCTCGGCCGGGGTTCTCGGGGTTGGCAGAAAAAATTATCGTATCAGGACGGTCAGCCAGTTTCAGTCTCCGGTCGATGCTCTGGATGTGGTGATCTTCGACGATGGAACCAGGAGAGTATATCTCCGTGATGTGGCCCGGGTCGAGAACGGTTTTAAGAAAGATGAGGGCGCGATCCTTCATAATGGTACCCAGGGCATCGTGGTTGGGGTCAGGAGGGAACAGGGCGCCAATGTTCTGGAGTTGAGTGACCGGATGGAAGAAAAAGTCGAGTGGCTCAACGGGGGGCTGCTGGCCAAGAACGGGGTCTTCATCGACTGGGTCTATGACCAGCGTCCCTATATCAACAATGCCATCAACCTGGTCAAGAGGAACGTCCTGATCGGCGGTATTCTGGCCATTGTGGTCCTGCTCAGCTTTTTGCGCAGCGCCACCTCCACCATAACCACCGCAGTCGCTATTCCGATTTCGGTCATCGGTGCCTTCGTCTTCCTCTGGCTGATGGGGCGTAATCTCAATGTGGTCAGTCTGGCCGGGATCTCTTTTGCGGTCGGGATGCTGGTAGATAACTCGATAGTGGTCCTGGAAAATATCGACCGGCACCGTAAGATGGGCAAGGATGCTTTCGGGGCGGCCTATGACGGGACCAAAGAGGTCTGGGGTGCGGTCCTCGCTTCGACCGCCACCACCGTGGCGGTGTTTCTGCCGGTTATCTTTATGCAGGAGGAGGCCGGTCAGCTCTTCCGTGATATTGCCATTGCCATTACCTTTTCGATAACCTTAAGTCTCTTTGTTTCGGTTTCGGTCATCCCCTCCCTGATCCATCAGTTCTATAAGAGAAAAAAACAGCGGCCGGCCACTAAATTTCAAGAGAGTAAGGTGGGGCCGATCATTGTTGAGCGGCTGATGGGTTTTTCCGCCATCTGCCTTAACTCTCCCAAGAGTCGCTTGCTGACGATTTTCCTGTTCACGGTGGTCTCCCTCGGGATAATGGCCGGTTTAAAGCCCAGTGCTGAATATTTGCCGATGGGCAACCGGAATCTGATCATGAATATTCTGATCCCGCCACCCGGCTATTCGGTGGAAAAGCTCAAGGAGATGGGGCATTACGTCTACAACGAGGCAAAACCCTATTTTGCCGAGGACGGCAAAGACGGCATCCCCCAGATCAAGCAGATGTTCTACGTCGGAGCGGAACGCTTCAATCTCTTCGGCGGCATTGGCGTCCATGAAACCAGGGCCAAAGAGATGATGCCGCTCTTTAACAGGATAATGCGTTCGATCCCCGGGATATTCGGGGTCTCCATCCAGGCCGGGATCTTTGAATCCGGGATCGGCCAGGGCCGCAATATCGATGTCAATATTTCAGGCCAGGATATCAATAAGATCGTCGGCGCGGCCCAGGCGATGATGTTCGGCTTGATCCCCGCCAAGATCCCGAACGGCCAGATCCGGCCGATCCCCTCGCTCGAAACCAGTTACCCTGAGGCCAAGATAATTCCCAACAAAGAAAAACTGGCGGCCAGCGGGCTTTCTGAACGAGATCTGGGGATCTATGTCGATGTGCTGATGGATGGTCGCAAGATCGATGAATTCCGGCCGGCCGGAGTCAAGCAGATCGATCTGGTGATCAAGGGTGATGATGCTCTTTACCGGTCGCCGGAGGATATCATGGCCAGCACCATTGTTAACAGTTTCGGCAATCTGATCAGGATCGGTGATGTATCCGAGCTGGTTTATAGCCAGGGAATGCCGCAGATCAACCATCTGGAGAGAAATAGAACCATCACCCTGCAGGTCACGCCGCCGGCCGATCTGCCCCTGCAGGATGCCATGGAGATCATTAACAGCCAGGTGATCGGCGCTATGGCCGATTCCGGTCAATTGCAGGGTCTTGAGGTAAGCGTCGGCGGCAATGCCGACAAACTTGCCGAGACCGGCAAGGCCTTGCAGTGGAATCTGCTCCTGGCCCTGGCCATAACTTATCTGTTGATGGCGGCCCTGTTTGAAAACTTTATCTATCCGCTGATCATTCTGTTCAGCGTGCCGCTGGCTGCGGCCGGAGGCTTTATCGGTCTGCGGCTGGTCAATCTCCTGATCGCCCCGCAGGGCTTTGATATCCTGGCCATGCTGGGTTTTATTATCCTGATCGGCACGGTGGTCAACAATGCCATCCTGATCGTCCACCAGTCGCTGAACAATGTCCGCTACAACGGACTGGTCGGGATCCCGGCGATCTCCGATGCGGTCCGGACCAGGATCCGGCCGATTTTCATGAGCGCCACTACCAGCCTGCTGGCTATGATGCCGATGGTTCTGTCAACCGGACCAGGCAGCGAATTGTATCGGGGCCTGGGCAGTATTCTCCTGGGAGGTCTGGCCGTCTCAACGGTATTTACCCTGTTTGTTATTCCGGCGTTGCTTGCCTTTGTCATAGATTTAGAGAGGAGTAGGGTTGATGAAAATAATTAATATCGCTGTTGGTATCCTGCTGCTGACCAGCCCTGCGATGGCTGCTGATCTGGCCGGCCTGCAGGGCCAGGCTCTGGAGAATCGGGCGGTGGTCCGCCGGCATCTTGCCGACCTGGAGAAGAGTCGGCAGGATGAGGGGCTGGCCCGCAGCTATCTTTATCCTTCCGTTGATCTAAGTTATACGGCCAACTGGCTGGACGAAGCCAACCACCCTTATGAAGCCAGTGAAAACAGTGTGACCTCGGGTCGGATCAGCCTGAACATCTTCGCCGGTTTTCGGGACCGCTATAATATCAAGTCGGCGGCCCTCTTACGGCAGGCGGAGGCCCATAAACTACAGGGAGTGCAGCAGGACATCAGGTTGGCGGTGGCTCTGCGCTATCTGGAGATCTTCAACCGCAAGGCCAGCCTGCAGGTGGCCGAGGATTCATCCGCCACCCTGGCCAAACTGCATAATGATGCCGTTAATCGCTTCGAGGTCGGGCTGATCCGCAAGAGTGAGATGCTGAAGTTCAAGGTTGATCTGGACAATGCGGTGATCGCCCGGAAAAAGGCGAGTGCCGAACTGGCCAAGAGTCAGGGGCTTTTGCTAAGGGAGGTTGGTGCAGAGGTTGATCTCGATCAACTGACCTTTGCGGAATTTACCGAGTTGCCGAGCCTCGAAGAGGAAAGCGTTTATCAGCAGCAGATGCTCGCCAACCGCAGTGAGTTGCAGTTTCTGGCCGAGGCCGCCGCAGCGGCGGCCATGCAGACCAAGGCTGCCCGCGCCCTTTATTATCCCCGGGTCGATCTGGCCAGCATATACAGCAAGTATGATGACGATTTTCTCAGCGCCATCAAGCCCGACGAGGAAATTCGCACCCAGCTGGTTGTTTCAATGAACCTTTTTGACGGGTTTGGTAGTGGCTCCAAGGTCAGGGCGGCCAGGCATGAGGCCGAAGGAGTCCTGTTCGATCTTGCTGAGGCCAGGCAGGAGTATACGATCCAGTTGCAGAACCTTTTTCTCGATTATCGGGTCAGTATCGATAATGTTGCGGTGGCCAACAGCAGTATCGCTCAGGCGGCGGAGAATCTGCGGGTGACCAGACTGGCTTACGAGGAAGGGGTTTCGACCGAGTCGGAGTTGCTTGATGCGATCACCAGCCTGTCCCGGGCCAGATTCAATTATGTGGCGGCTAAAAGTGAAGCGTTCGCCAACTACTTTCAGATCATCAGGATGGTGGAGAAACTGTAGCTCGCAATGGATAAGAACAGCAAAATAGACCAATTACTGGCTTTTGACCGACAGCATATCTGGCATCCCTATTCGACCATGCTGTCTCCGCCGCCGGTTTATCCGGTGGTGGCGGCAAGTGGCAGTCGGCTTACCCTGGCGGATGGCCGCGAGCTTATCGACGGCATGTCTTCCTGGTGGTCGGTGATCCACGGTTATAATCATCCCCGTCTTAATGAAGCTGCCCACAGCCAGATCGAGAATTTTTCCCATGTGATGTTCGGTGGCCTGACCCATGAACCGGCCATTCAGTTGGCGCAAAAACTGGTGGCGATCACTCCGGGAGCGCTGGATAAGGTTTTTTTCTCTGATTCAGGTTCGGTGGCGGTTGAAGTAGCGATCAAAATGGCCATCCAATATTGGCATGCCAGGCAACGACCCGAGAAGCATCAGCTGCTGACTATTCGGGGTGGCTACCATGGCGACACCTTTGCGGCCATGTCTGTTTGTGACCCGGTGACGGGGATGCATGAGGTTTTCACCCGTATTTTACCCAAACAATTCTTTGCGCCGAAACCGCAATGTCGCTTCACGGATCAATGGGACGAGGAGGAGATCAAGCCGCTTGAAGAGCTGCTGATCGCCAATCATCGATCGATCGCGGCCCTGATCCTTGAACCGGTGGTTCAGGGTGCCGGTGGCATGTGGTTCTATGCTCCTCAATATCTTAAACGGGCCCGGCAGCTCTGCGACCAATACGAGGTCCTGTTGATCGCTGACGAGATCGCCACCGGTTTCGGGCGGACCGGTAAACTGTTCGCCTGCGAACATGCGGCGATCTCGGCTGATATCCTCTGTCTCGGCAAGGCAATGACCGGCGGCTATCTGAGCCTGGCGGCGACCATGACCACCGCTCACATTGCCGAAACCATCTCCGCCGGCGGGGCCGGTTGTTTCATGCACGGCCCGACTTTTATGGCCAACCCTCTGGCCTGTCGGGTGGCCTGCGCAAGCATTGATCTCCTTCTGGGGTCGCCCTGGCAGGAGCGGGTGGCGGCAATCGCCGTCAGATTGCAGGAAGGACTGGCGGAGTGTCTGGAGCTGCAGGCGGTCAGGGATGTCAGGGTTCTGGGAGCGATCGGGGTTGTCGAACTGGCGGAACAGCCCGATCATCGACTTCTTCAACAGCAGTTCGTTGACAAGCTGGTCTGGATCAGGCCTTTCGGTCGGCTGGTTTATATCATGCCGGCCTATAATATCGGTAAAGATGATCTGGATATGCTGATAGGTAAGTTGGTAGAGGTGGTCAGCGAGTTGTAGCAGGCTGGTGGTAAGATTGTCGGTTGGCTTAAGCCGACTGTTTCATCCTCATTTTGTTGGGTTTGCTACATAATACAGCACTCTCGATATCTTGAGATTTCTACAAGCGAGGCGAACCCAACAAGAACAGCGCCGATCATCCGCTTAACCCAACCTACAAATGGTCTAAGGGCAAAGAAATGCCTAGCTCCTGGTTCTTTTCGTTTGAATATTGAATGTTGAACAGGTAAGCGCAGACTCCGAGGAATTTCGAATATCGAAGGAATGTACTCTTTCAATTAAGAAATCTTCCTCCCTTCATCATTCATTATTCCTAGTTCGATATTCTGCGGTTCATTCGGTAGCAGGATGGTAAACAGCATGCCGCCTTCAGGGTGGTTGGCGGCGATTATCCTGCCGCCATGCAGTTTGATCGCCCTTTCAGCTATTGCCAGGCCTACGCCCGAGCCGCCATTTTGCTGATTTCGAGATTTACTGACCCGGAAAAAGGGCTGGAATAGTTCTGTGAGGGCCTGGGGCGGGACACCCGGTCCATGATCTCTGATCGTGACCTCGGCCGATCGGCCATCCTCGGCAAGACCAAGATGGACATCAACCGTGCTGCCCTCAGCCGTATGGCGCAGGGCATTGCGGATCACATTCTCGAAGGCCCGGCCCAGCAATTCATGAGAACCATTTAGCGACCCTTGCTGGCCGATCTCGATAGATACCTGGCGGTTGCCGGTCTGGCTTTCGAAATTGGCATCTTCAATGATCGCGGTCAGCAGTTCAGCCAGATCTACTTGCTCGTTTGTCTTCAGGCCGGTCTGGCTCTCCAGCTGGGTGATGGTCAGCAGCTGGCCGATCAGCTCGTTTAATCGCTCAGACTCTTTTTCTATTCTGGCCAGGGGATCACTACTTACGGGTCCGCCCCTCCGCGCCAGTTCCAGGGCAACCCCCAGTCTGGCCAGCGGTGAGCGTAATTCATGGGAGATATCTCTTAACAGCCGCCGTTGGGCCGCAAGCAGGCCTTCGATCCGTTCGGCCATGGTATCGAAATCGTGGGCCAGTTCAGCGAGTTCTCCCTTGCTCTGGCCAAAACCGGGCGAGACCCGGGTCGAAAGGTGGCCGCTGGAGAATTCCTGGGTGGCTTTGCGTAATTTCATGATCGGGGTCGAGATCGATCTGGCCAACAGGTAACAGATGATCCCGGCGATCAGGAAAGTAGCGCCGAGGCGCAGGGTCAGGGCCTGGGGGTCAAGGAGCAGCTCAAGCTGGGATGGTTTAGGCATTTCTGCCAGCAGCAGATAATCATCGGCCAGGGGGATCGCGAAAGTGTGGTCTCTGCGGTTTGGCTGCATTCTCCCGGCCCGAGGAGGCAGCATGCTTTCGGTCAGGGCCCGGCGGGCAAAATCCCGCAGGTGAGGTTGCTCGGGCTGGCTGCCCAGGTGCTGGGTCTTGATGTTGACCAATGCCAGGCGGATCTGCTCTTCTTCCCGTATATTATTGATCTTCTCGGTCAGACCCTGGGGGCCATCTTCTTCGTAGATCCGGACCAGTTCGTTGCCGTACCTGGTCAGTCGCTGTTGCTGTCTTGCCAGAAAGGCCTGCTGGGGGTTGGTGGTCAGGGCCAGGGTGACCAGAATCCCGCCGATCAGGGTCATGGCCAGCCAGAACCAGAGGAATATCTTTATGAATAGTCTGGGCATAAATTCCCTTGGGGATTGTTAATTAAGAATCGGAGGGTTCGTTCGGCAGATACTGGTAGCCGACGCCGCGGATAGAGATGATCCTTTCCCGGCCGTTGTTCTGGCGGCCGAGTTTCTTGCGGATGCTGCTGATATGGACATCGATGCTGCGATCGAATAATTCCAGTTTGCGGCCCAGGACATTGTCGGCCAACTGATCTCTGGAGATGACCTCGCCGGCCTTCAACAACAGATGGTGCAAGAGAGAGAACTCGACGGCGGTGAGTTCCACTTTGCTATTATTGCACAGGACGGTATGGGTCGCCGGGTTCAGTTCTATGTCGCCGACCGCGATCTTGGCAGGTTTCTCACCGGCTGCTTCCCGGCCGGAAACGGTGGGGGCGGTCCGCCGCTGAATGGCCCGGATCCGGGCCACCATTTCCCGCGGGTTGAAGGGTTTGGGCAGGTAATCATCAGCCCCCAGTTCCAGGCCGACGATGCGGTCCACATCATCACCCCGGGCAGTGAGCATCAGGACCGGCACCGCTGAAGCGGCCCTGATCTTTCGGAGGACATCAAAGCCGTTCAGGCCCGGCAGCATGACATCGAGTATGACCAGGTCATAGTTGCCGGCCAGGACGCGCTCTGCCCCGGTTGCACCGTCATGAACGGTCTCGACTTCAAATCCTTCCGGGACCAGATAATCGCTGAGAAGTTCGCAAAGCTCGGTGTCGTCGTCAATCACCAGAATGGTCATCATCTTTTCCTGTCTTTAGCTGTGTTTTGAAACGTAATAAGCCACCATTCTAGCCGAAAAACAGAGCGGTGACTGTAAACTTTTGTAAAGAGATCTATGGAGCTTAACAAAACTTTACACCGTTTAACAGTAACTTAACAGCAACTTGTCAAGAATGGCCCTATAGTGGTCTTAAAGATCGAACCGCAGATTGTTGAACGGGAGAGGGTGTTCGCTGCTTCTCACGCATGCCCCTTGTAACTTGCCTTGGTTACACACTTCATCCTTATACTCCTTGGTGGCGGACATCCTCTCCCGTTCAACAACAGGCTCGACAGACATTATGGTGATGAGATGGCGATGAACATGCAGCATTTGCAAAAAACCTCCGACTCCCTGAAGGTGATGGCTCATCCAGTAAGGTTAAAGATGATCCAGATCTTGGCTGGCAGAGCGGTGTCGGTCGGTGAACTGGCCGGAGTTTGCGAGATTCCGAGCCAGATGGTTTCTTCCCACTTGCGCTTGTTGAGTGATCGCGGGGTGGTGAAGAAACAGCGCCAGGGTCGCAAGGTGTTCTACCGGCTCGCAGAACCCGTTTACGGAAGGATCATTGACTGCTTGATCTAATCCCTTAGATTATAGAAAAGAAAAAGGCCGCAACCAGCTTAATGGTTGCGGCCTTTTTTTATATCCGTGTTGAGGTCAGGATCGAGCTTAGCGAATGATTTAATCCCTGACGATAGTCAATCTCAAAGCAGAAATCTAAAGATTACAAGTAGTTGTGCATGGTGTGGGGGGGCAAGTATTGTCTTGACTATATTGCATGTTAAGCATATAGTTAAATAGCTAACTACTTAACCATCTGCTTATGATAGGAAACTCAGTGGAACGATATATCAAAGTAATGAAAGCCCTGGCTGACCCGACCAGGGTCAAGATCCTTAAAATACTGCAGGTAAAAGGCTTGTGTGTTTGTGAGATCAGATCATTGTTGGGTCTCGCCCAGCCGACGATCTCGAAGCATCTTAAGTTGCTCGAAGGGGCAGGGCTTGTCAGTAGCTATAAAGAGAAGATGTGGGTGCACTATCGTTTGACTGCGGAGCAGAGCAATGTCTACGCTAAGACTGCTATGGAGAATTTGCATGACTGGCTTGGAGATGATCCTGAGATCAAAGATCTGCAAAACATCGTCCCCTCTCTTGAGCGGCATGAGATTCCCGAAAAAAGCAGCCCCTCCAGAAATAATCAGTCGGCTAAGAAGGTAAAAACTTATTTCTATCCAATAAATAAATTAACAAAGGATAATCAGTCATGATAAAAAAAATAAAGGTACTTGGCTTTGCTGCCCTGATAGTCGGGATGACTTGTTCCCCTGTATTTGCTGGAGGTTACGCAGAGATGTCCACCGAGGAGCTGGCCGGGTTGCGTGGCACCATGCAGCAGGAGAGCCGGGAAGTGCGGTCGGCTTTTCAGATCGAGTGGCAGGCCAGGGTTAGGGAGATGTCCTCTGAGCAGAAGCAGCGGTACATGGGTAGAGGTAGTGGTACCGGTCCGCAGGACGGCAGCGGCGCCCAGTACAGGAAAGGCAATCGCGGCTCCGGGGCAGGTGGTGGAATGGGTAGCGGTAGCGGTCGTGGCGGCCGCCGGTAGTTGACCGATTAAACAGAAAATAGAGGTGTAGGAAATGTCAATCGTTATCGCC